>CAZOUJ010000111.1:0-5612 GCA_964582955.1 uncultured bacterium | reverse complement strand
GCATTGGAAACTCCTGCTAGCAATGATGTGGTCATCACATTTCAAGTAGATATGACCTATCAGGAAGTTTCAGAACTTGGAGTCCATATTGCAGGCAGTTTCCAGGGATGGGATCCAAGTACAAGTGAATGTGTCTTACTCGGAGATAATATTTATGCCACTACGTTCACCCTTACACCAGGTGACGATCACGAATACAAATTTATTAATGGGAATGCATGGGGGATGGATGAAAGTGTTCAAAGAAATATTACTGTTCCTGATATAGATACCATACTTGATCCGGTATACTTTGATGATTATGTCGATGTGGGAGGGGATTCGGTTCTTGTCTCATTCAATTTAAATACATCAACTGCACCCGGATTCACAGATTCGACTGTAATTGTAATACGGGGGAGTTTTAATGGATGGGCAGGAAACGATTGGCAATTACTTAACACAGGCGGAGATTATTGGTCCATTGCAAGCCCAACACAATTTGAACCTGGGAATTATGAGTATAAATATGTTTTATTGGACGAGTTTGGTGACCACTGGGAATCATTGGACAATCGTTCGCTCCTTGTTGATGGATTGTCTGATTTGAATTTACCCCTGGATTATTATGATGCAACCGAAGCTCCGTTTACTCCAACGGACTCGCTGGATGTATGGTTTCGTATAAGTACAGCAGGGATTCTTGGCTATAGTGGTGACCCTATGCACATCGCAGGTACCATGAACAACTGGATTGGTGAACCTCTCACCCAGGAAGGTGAAGATTCAGAATTTTGGTCAGGTCAATACTCATTTGAAAGTGCTGCTTTTGTTACATACAAATTTCAGCATGGCCTGGATGGATGGGAATCTATCAGTGACAGATCTGCAACTGTTTCAGGAGATACTACCCTTGCATGGGTTTACTTCAATAATGAACCACCTTCTGAGGAGGAAACAATTAGCGCTGAGGTTACATTAACCTGTGTGGTTGAAAATAACGTTTATGATGATGTTAGAATTAAGGCACAATTTAATGGTTGGACTGTGGAACCTATGACCAATGATGGAGAAGGAATCTGGTCATTTACTACAGAACTATTGGGGCCTGCTTCATACGAATGGGGAGCAGTATCCTGTACACCGCAAACCTGCGACCCGGGTGACGGTGATTGGCTTCCTGCCTACGCAGATTTTCCACCATTTGTAAATCCGACAGTCGAAATTTTAGCAGATGGTTCTGTGTCCGGGGATCTTTCATTTACGGTTCCATACCTTGGTGAAGTTATAACAAACACCATAATATTTTCCGTTGATATGACAGAATGGTTGGATGAGCCTGGAGCTGAAGGGATGCCACTTTTCAGCGTGGAACGTGGAGACAATATGCAAGTTAGAGGCGGATTTAATGGTTGGAGTGATGCAAACCCTGACATAAGTCTCATGGTGAGGGAACCCGGCACAAATATATTCACTCTTCCTGTTTCTGTATCCAATTATCAAGGAGTAACTGTTGAATATAAATTTTATATACAACATAGTGAAGAATCCATAACTTATCTCGAAGGCATTTATGGCCCTCTTCCGGGTGGCTGGGATAATTCCGGTTGGGAGGATTCCCCCCAGTACGGTGGTGGAAACCGCACATTTACTATGACCATGAATAATGGAAGTGTTCAACAGTTACCCATTGCAGGATATTATGACCTTCCTGTTGGAGGTGTAGTTCCAGATGGTGAAACAGTCACCCTTACATTTACCGTAGATATGACTAATGCTGTAGAGGATGGATTTGTATCTGGTGATCCCGTAAGTCTTAATCTCAAAGATAGATGGATGCACTATATAGGAGAAATCCCTCATGGTACAGACGGATCTCATTATCCAGCCACAGATAATGGAGATGGCACTTATTCAGTTTCTGTTACATTGAATGGTCCGATTCCTTGGCATATGATCTACGCCTGGGAATTTGAAAACTCCGAAATAGGGTTGTTGCAAGAAGGTGGTGGTTTTGGCTACGGTCGATTTCGGGCAAGATATTTTCATCAGGATGCCGAACAGAGTTGTTCCTGGACAGATTATATCTATCCCTTGGATGAATGGAAAAAGGATCCACCATTATTTGTAGAAGAATGGAATCCAGATAATGTTTGTCCAGGTGCTGCGTTCAGTGCTACAGTAAATTACTTGGAAGGCTGGAATCTGGTAAGCCTACCCGTAGGTATATTTGATGCAACATATTCTTCTATTTATCCAGATGCCGTTCCTGGCACTCTCTACGGTTTTGAAGGTACTTATGTATCTGGATCTGTACTTGAAAATGGTGATGGATATTGGCTCTTCTTTAATGCGGAAGGTTCTACCGATGTGAGCGGGAGTCCAATTGACCAGGTTACTATCTTTCTATCGGAAGGATGGAACCTCATGGGAAGTCTCTCTTCCTCTTTTGAATCATCTTCCATTGATGATCCTGAAGGAATTATTATTTCAGGTTCCATATACGGTTTTGAAGGAACCTATCAGTCTACTACAACTCTTCAACCTGGTAAAGGATACTGGATCAACGCTTCTACGGATGGACAGGTTACACTTAACAGCGATAGTGATAACGCCGCACGGATTAAACCTTTTGTTGACCGCACTGCAGATGCCAATATCATCAGGTTCAACGGTGTGCCCCTCTACTTTGGTGTTACCATACCTGAAAATGAATTACAGAGTTATGAATTACCTCCCAAACCACCAGCAGGTGCGTTTGATGTACGCTTCAATGGAAACATGAAAGTAATGCAGGATGAAGGACAAATTGCTCTTTCAAATCCTACAGAAACACTCACTGTGACTTATGAAGTGAAGCATGAAACAAATGCTGCGTGGGTCTTAGTATCCAATAATGGAAATGAATATCCCCTTCATCATTCGGGGACTATTCAAAATTTAGAAAATGTTTCCAGGTTTACTTTGAAGAAGGAATCATCTCTTCCAACTGAGTATGCATTGTCCCAAAATTTCCCCAATCCCTTCAATCCAACAACTACTATCTCGTATTCAATCCCTGAGAAAAGTGAAGTGAAGTTGACTATTTATAATCTCACCGGAAAAAGAATCACTGATCTTGTTCAGGGTCAGGTCAACACAGGTATTTACTCTTTGAACTGGGATGGGACAAATGATACTGGTCATCCTGTGTCAAGTGGGCTGTATCTTTACACATTAGAGACTGCTAATTTCAGGGCAATGAAAAAAATGATTTTTATGAAGTAGTCTATATCTGATTTATTCAGGAGGTAATGCGGAAGATATTTGATCTACTCCCTAAAAATTTTGCATTGCCTCCATGTTAATTTCTAATTCCCTGAGTTTGTGCATCAATTTTTCATGCTCTCCTTTTCTACCCCTCTTAAGCACGCCATTGGCATAAATTTTATATTTTTTAACCAACATCCTTTCAACCAAATATTTCTGTTTGGGAACTAATTTTTTATTTTGTTTTAATTTCTCAAGAGTCTGAATCCTATATCTCTCTATGCCTTCTGATACTTTTGACAGTTGATTTTTATGTCCTCCGTACTTAATTATAAGAGGTTCATCTAAATAAAGAACCGGATATTTTACTGTAATTCTAAGCCAGAGATCATAATCCTCACATACTTTTAAATCTTCATCAAAAACTCCTACATCATCTAAAAGAGTTTTATGAAAAAGAGTTGATGAAGGAGAAATCCGGCACATGTCCAGACAGTTCTCAAATATCATCCCGCCATATTTTTGATGTTTTTTTCCCTGATTTACCCGAACACCATTTCGAACCCAGATTTCGTCCGTATGGCAAAACAGAATGTTGGGATTTTTCAATAAAAGATTAACTTGTTTTTCAAGTTTATCTTTCAACCATTCATCATCAGAATCTAAAAGAGAAATCCAATCTGTCTGCGCATGCTGTATCCCTAGATTTCTTGCGGAACTTACACCACAATTTGATTGGGAGATTAATTTAATGGATGGATGATGTAATTGGAGCCATTCATCTGTACCATCCGTGGATCCATCATCCACCACAATAATTTTGGCTGGTTTTAAAGTTTGATTTAAAACGGAGTTAATTGCACGATTTAAAGTATGCCTTCGATTGAAAGTTGGTATAATGACCGAGATGTTGAAATAACTATTCAAATAATTTTAACGGATAGGCTCCAGCATTAATTAATTTTTCAATTTCTACCATCACATAAGGTTTATCCTCTTTATAGGTCACACCAAACCAGCTGGAGTTACTTCTCAATACGTGAACCTGTTCTCTTTCACTTTGAATGAGATCATTGATCACTGATGGAATAAGGAATTCACTTCTTAATTCTTTACCATTTTCATTCAAAAATTCTAAAAACATATCTTTCAAATAATCAAATAAAACCGGGGTGAAGCCCCACATGTTCATAGAGACAGGCTCAGTGCCATCTAATACAATATCTCTGTCTGATGAAATACCTTGCTCTATTTTCTGAAGATTTTCTGTTTCGATTACGGTATCAAGTTTTCCTTCCTTCAATGTACAAAGACCCCGTGTAACGCCACCAAATATTGATAATGTCTTATCTAGTTGGAATGCCACCATGCTGAACTGCTCCGCTCCTGCTCTGTAATAATCTGCCACCACTTTAAACGATTCCCTACCGTAATAATCATCACCGTTGATCACCACGAAGGATCCATCAATCAAATCCAAAGCAGATAATATTGCATGTCCCGTGCCCCAGGGTTTTTTCCTCCCTTCCGGACAGGTAAATCTATTGGGAAGTGCTAGGAGTTCTTGGAACGCAAATTCAACCTGAATTTTGCCAGCATATTTATCGGAAATTTTTTTCTTAAATTCTTTTTCAAATTCCCTACGGATAATAAAGACAACTTTACTAAAGCCGGATTTAACAGCGTCATAGACTGAATAATCTATAATGGTCGCACCATTTGGACCTATTGCATCCAGTTGCTTAAGCCCGCCATAGCGGGAACCCATACCTGCGGCCATAACTAGAAGTGTGATATCGTTCATGAAATAATAAATCTATTAGTATTTAAATTAATCAATTCTTGTCCCCACATCAGAATGTATTATGTATGCTTTCCCCCCAGATTTATTGATTGCTTCTACAACCTTTTCTGGATTTTGGGGGACATACGCAAACATGCATCCGCCCCCACCTGAACCATTAATCTTTCCTCCCAATGCCCCGGCATCCATGGCTGCATCCAGCATCATTTCGATCTTAGGAGTGCTGACATCAAGCACATCCCTCAGGATCGTATGATGTTCAGATAAGAGACGACCAATTTTTTTATGATCGGGTTTAGCTTTATTAAATTCTGGCATGCCCTCTCTTAAAAGATCGCGATTTTGGATTGTTCCAGATAATAATGCAGTTTCGTCTGTGGGTAGATTATACCGGTTGATTTCATCCAATTCTATCCTGTGCAAACTGAATTTAGGGTCCTGCAACAGTATTTTCTTGATAATTGTCAATCGAGAATCTCTGCAGCGCTGAAGAATTCCCATTGTATCCTTCGGCTCACAGGAATCTCCCAGTACGAATGTACCCAGATTCGGTTTCATAGACTTAATCAAAATTTCAGGT
>CAZOUJ010000110.1:1364-5689 GCA_964582955.1 uncultured bacterium | reverse complement strand
GGTTATATTTGTCCTCATTCGGAATCATGTTTGCTGGCTTTTCATGGTGTCAGGAATCTGGATTATTAAGTAAAAATATTGGTTCTTTAAAAGGATTCATTGCATTATTTACAGGAAGTGTTCTTTACTATTTTGTGGGAAGAAGGATGTAATCTTATCTATCTTTTTTTTTGGGGTGGGGGTGGTGCTTTCAGTAGTTCTAGACTAGAAATTTGTTAAAAATATTTTTTTTTCGGAACTCTTTGTTCAGTTTATTGTATAAAGCTAATTTCGCAACCTTATTTGTAGAAATTATGGAGGACAACAACTAATGATTAATGTGGAGAATCTATCCAAGAACTATGGGCACATAAAGGCTGTCAAATCCATCAGTTTTGATATAGGTGATGGAGAGATCGTCGGATTTCTGGGACCCAATGGTGCAGGTAAATCCACTACCATAAAGGTATTAACCGGGTTTTTAGCACCCACTTCAGGCAGCGTTTCTATTAATGGAATGAACATAATAGAGGATGAATTGGAAATACAAAAATCCATTGGATATTTACCGGAACTAAATCCGCTATACACTGAAATGATCGTTTATGATTATTTGCAGTTTATTGCTTCTGTTCGCAATATAAAAGGGAAACTGTTCAGTAAAGCACTTGGAAGGGTTATTGAGCAGTGTGGATTAAAAGGGATACTCCACCGGCACATTGGAAACTGCTCTAAAGGCTATAAGCAGAGAATCGGTCTTGCCGCATCTATGATCCATGATCCCAAAATTTTGGTTCTTGATGAGCCTTCCAGTGGGTTGGATCCCAATCAGATCGTTGAGATCCGTGAATTGATCAAAGGACTGGGCAGAGAAAAACTGGTTTTAATATCCAGTCATATTTTGCAGGAAATCCAGGCTACTGTTGACCGAATAATTATTATTAATAAGGGAAAGATTGTGGCAGATGGGACGAGCGAAAACTTGATCTCAAATGCTCAGGGGAAAACAACATTGAGCATGGAAATAACAAACGCAACAAAAGAGTCAGTGGAAGAGATGAAAGCAAAGATTCCCAGTGTGAATTTAGTGAATTTTTCTGATGCTGGGGATAGCTCAAAGGTGCAGTTTGAATACCCACTTGAAAATGATCCTCGAAAAGATATCTTTAGCTATGGTGTTGAAAAAGGTTGGGTCATATTGGAAATGGCAACCACTAAATCAAATCTGGAAGATATATTCCGGAGTCTGACCGTAACGGAGGTTGCCGATGCATAATATTAGATCCATCTATTCAAAGGAACTCCGTTCTTATTTTAACAGTCCCATGGCATACATCTTTTTGGTGGTGTTTGCAGTGGTGAACGGATACTTTTTTACCAATACTTTCTTCCTGATAAACCAATCAAATATGAGGGCACTGTTCAACATTACACCCTTAGTGTATTTGTTTTTTATACCGGCAGTTTCCATGAGTTTGATCGCCAGAGAAAGAAATCAGGGAACGATAGAGATAATCAATACTTTGCCAATAAAAATACACGAGTTTGTGATTGGAAAGTACCTGGCGTCTGTTACATTGATCGTGTCAGGATTAGCCATAACCCTTGTTCATTTCTTCACCTTAATGAAAGTGGGAACAAATATTGATTACGGTGCTGTGATTTGTGGTTATGTTGGGCTGGCCCTGGTTGGTGCAGTGTATGCATCAGTAATCGTATTCTGGTTGTTGGATAAATTGCTCATATTTGTTCCTTCGGGCCTGGCGGGATTGATTCAGTTTATGAGTGTGGACTATCATTTCACAAATATATCCAGGGGAGTTATTGATACTCGAAATCTGATATACTTTGGTTCAGTTATCGGATTTTTTCTATTTCTTACACAAAGACTGATGGAGGTAAGAAAATGGAAATAAGACAAAAATTCGAATGGAAAAAATCTCTGTCAGTTCCTGTAATGGTCGTTGCAGCCAGTCTGATATTACTAAATCTTATATCTAGAAATTGGTTTGATCGCATAGACCTTACGGACAACAAGATGTACACGCTCAGTTCTTCCAGCCGTTCTGTCATAAAGAAGATTGATGATCTGATGACCATGAAGGTTTTCTTTTCCACTAATCTTCCCGGTGAGTATGGAAACAACCGAAGATATCTCCAGGATATCTTAGAAGAATATTCTGCCTATGGTAAGGGAAATATTCGGTTCGAATTTAATACTCCGGAAGAGAATGAGGATGTCCAACAGGAGGCCCAGCGTTTAGGTATACAGCCAGTACAATTGCAGGTAATAGAAAATGACAAAATGGAAGTCAAACGGGTTCACATGGGGCTCGCTATTTTGTACCAGGATGAGGTAGAGGTGCTTCCCGTCATTCAATCCACTACAGGTTTGGAATATGAAATTACCACTAAGATCAAGAGGTTGGTTGAAACCGATAAACCCGTGGTTGCTATTGGAAAAACTGAGTCTCAGGCAGAAGTGGAAAATACAGCGATCATGGATAAGCTTCGGCAAAGATACACGGTCCGTTCTGTGGATTTGAAGAGTGCGGTATCAAAAGAGATTAAGTTAATGTTAATCAATGGAGTGGAAGATTCATTGTCGGCAGATGAACGAAGTAATCTTGCGCAATATATTGACCAGGGAGGAAGTGTGTTTCTCGCCCAATCCCACGTAAAAACTGATCTATCAACACAACAGGCGAGCGTTATCAGTTCTGATATGTTTGAATTGATAAATACCTATGGTGTGAATCTGGAAGAGAATCTTGTTTTAGATAAAACGTGCGGAAGGGTGAATGTTCAGCAAAATATGGGTCCTTTCCGAATGGCGGTTCCAATGGAATATCCCCTGCTTCCAATAATACATAGTTTTAACGAGGATGAAGTGGTGGTGAGTGGTCTGGAGCAGGTACAACTGTTTTTTGCAAGTGAAGTTTCTAATGTAGATTCCTTAGGTAATGATTATGAAGTGAACATACTCCCTTTAATGTACACTTCCAACAGGTCAGGAATTATGTCAGGGTTTTATAATTTAAATCCTGATCCAAAGAACAATCCGTCATTGAAAAGTTTGGACCAACCTAAAAAACTTGTGGCAGTACGCTCAGAAAGGACAGACAAGGAATCAGGTTTGTTGAGCCAGTTAATTTTGGTAAGTGATTCCCGATTTCTTATAGATGGAGCTGGAGGATCTTCTCCTGAAAATCACATACTTGTGATGAACGCAGTGGACTATCTTCTGGGAGACAAAGAACTTATATCACTGAGATCCCGAGAGATCACCAACAGACCGTTGGACCCGGAACTGGCAGATGGAACCAAACGATTTTTGAAATGGGTCAACATACTACTTCCATCTGCTTTGGTAATTAGTTTTGGTTTTATCAGAATTTCCAGATTGAAAAACCGGTCAAAGATTTTGGAGGAAGTGTATGACTAAACAAGCAAAAGTTTCACTCATTGTTTTAGCGGCCCTGGTAATCCTTTATTTTATTAACATCAGAATGCAGGATAAATATACTGCGAGGGATACTGATCTATTTTCAAAAGACAGAGAACATATTACGAGAATTTATGTACAAAAGAATGCTGAAGAATTGGAGCTTGTCAAGGTGGACACTGTGTGGACAATAACGAATCATGATTCATTGAACGTTAAAAACAGTATCATTAATAATTTTTTTGATGATATAGAAGGGATTTCAAGGGAAGAATCACCTGTCTCTACCAATCCAAAAAACTGGAGTAAATATTCAGTGGATGATTCTGCCGGAACTCATTTAACCTTGTACGGGCTCAATGATAAGGAGCTAGGACGCTATGTTCTAGGGCGCTCCAAAACAAACTGGAGTCAGAATGCAATCCGGATAAATGATGGTTCGAGTGTGTATTTAACAACTAAAAATATTCTTCATCGTTTGCAGACCAAACCTACTTATTGGGGTGAAAAACCAAAACCGCCTGAAGAAGAAGCAAAAGAAGACTCTCTAAACGTTCCCCTTGCTCCAACAATAACCCTTCCTCCTCTGGACACTACAGGAACTTAAATAATAGATGAACTTATTGAAAACCCCACTGATTGTGGGGTTTTTTTTTGCAATCCATTTTTTGTTATATACTGTTAGTTGTCAAATTTAAATTTTACTCAGGAAAAATTATGAGGTCTTTTAATTTGAGTAAGCTATGAAATATGGATCCATAGCAGCAGGTCATAAAACAACTGCAGAATCTGCAAGAAATATTCTTGAATGGGGGGGAAATGCATTTGATGCTGCCGTTGGAGCGGTTTTTAAATCCATGGTATCAGAATTCACTCTCACCGGACCCGGTGGAGGTGGAGC
>CAZOUJ010000110.1:0-1354 GCA_964582955.1 uncultured bacterium | reverse complement strand
TTATTCGATTTTTTTGTAGATACACCTCCGCCCCATCCAAATAAGGATTTGGATTTTTTCAATATCCTGGTTGATTTTGGTCCGCTAAAACAAGAATTTCATATAGGTCGGGGCTCTGCTGCTGTACCGGGAAATACAGCGGGACTTTTATTGGTCCATGAACGGTTGGGAAAGCTACCATTAAGAACCGTATTGGAACCGGCAATAGAGGCTGCAAGAAAGGGAGTGATCCTGAATGAGTCCCACGGCTACCTTATGAAAATTCTTGACCCGATTTTAACTCATACTTCTGCTGGAAAAAATTTATTTACACCAGAAGGAACAATTTTAAAGGAGGGGGACAATTTTAAAAATCCTGCCTTTGCAGATTTTCTGGAAGAACTCATTAGACATGGGACAGACTATTTTTACAAAGGCTCAGGAGCAAAATGTATTCTCGATATTTTTAGTGAGAACGGGTTACTTACATCGGAATGCCTCGCCAACTACGAGGTCATTGAACGAACTCCATTAAAAATTGAATTTCAGGATAAAATATTTTATACTAATCCTGTTCCATCCATTGGCGGCACTCTCATAGCATTTACACTGAAATTAATCGAAAATTCCCGGGGCTCAGTTGGTGTGGATGTTCCAGATTTAATTCATGCAATGCAGATAACAGCTGTTGCAAGAAAAGAAACATCCATTGATCCAAATGATAGTTTTCAAATCGGCCAGATTTTGAAAGAAACTGTTTTTGAAAAATTTCTTGAACGATATCTCTCGCAAAGGACACTGGATAGAACAGAAAGAGATGCACCTTCCAGTGGTGCCACCACTCAGGTCAGTATTATCGACAAGTGTGGGAATGCTGCCAGTGTTACCACAACCAATGGGGCGGGGTGCGGTTACTTAGTACCTGAAATGGGTATAATGCTAAACAATATGCTGGGTGAGCAAGACCTGAATCCATTAGGCTTTCACAATTTTGTAAAGCAGGAACGCCTGCCAACTATGATATCTCCTTCACTGGTCATGGGAAATTACGGTCCTGAATTAGTGGTAGGAAGTGGTGGTAGCAATAGGATACGCTCAGCGATTTTACAGGTGATATTAAATTATTTCATGAAGGGAATGAATCTTGAAGAAGCAATTCTGTCACCCAGAATTCATCTGGAAGGAGATATCTTCCACTGTGAACCTGGTATTAAGTTACCAGGGAGTAATGAGCTCCCATACGGTGTTCAAATTCACAAATGGGAAGAACAGAATTTATTTTTTGGCGGTGGCAATGCTGTATCCCCAACGGAAGCTGTGGGAGATATACGGCGGGGTGGAACCGGAATTGTCTTTTGAGAAAGATTATAAATAT
>CAZOUJ010000109.1:0-5730 GCA_964582955.1 uncultured bacterium | reverse complement strand
CTAAAATCAGTGCCCATTCAGACATCTATTTTCCTCTCAATGTTTTTTCTAAAATAAGACTATTATTGTAAACTTAAGAATCTTTGGTGCGCCTACAATCTCTAATGATGTATCTGTAAATCCATCGTAAATTTACTGATTATCAAAAGTAAATAATGAATCGTAAATCGTCCTATTCAAAAGAAGAGTTGATAGGTGCTACCACCGGTGTAATGTTTGGTAAAGATAATGGGAAATTACCCCAGCCTCCCATGCTCATGGTGGACAGAATTACTCATATTTCGGAAGAAGGTGGAAACTTTGACCGGGGAGAAATTATAGCGGAGTTAGACATTGATCCGGAACTGTGGTTCTTTAAATGTCATTTTATGAATGATCCGGTCATGCCTGGATGTCTTGGGCTTGACGGCTTATGGCAGCTTCTGGGGTTTTTCCTTTCATGGAATGGTGGTAGAGGTAGGGGTCGAGCTCTCGGAGTAAAAGAACTGAAATTCAAGGGACAGGTTCGTCCATATCATGATTCAATTTCCTATCACATTGATGTCCGTAAACATGTTTCACAATCCATGTTTATGGTGTGGGGAAATGCTGTAGTAAAGGCCAATAACAAGGAAATATATTTTGCCAAGGACCTTCAGGTTGGGTTATTTAACAATTTAATCTGGGACACAGGAATGGATCCCGATTTAGACCCTTTTTAGTTGGGTAAAAATTGCGATGTGGAATTATTGGTTTGCCTAATGTAGGCAAGTCAACCCTTTTTAATGCCCTTACTGGTTCTTTTGTCCCTGCGGAAAACTATCCGTTTTGCACTATTGAACCTCATGTGGGCATTGTACCCTTACCTGACCCGAGACTTAACCGTCTGGAAGAAATATTCAATCCTGAAAAGGTGACTTCCGCCACTGTAGAGTTCACTGATATCGCCGGTCTTGTCAAGGGTGCCAGCAGGGGTGAGGGACTGGGAAACCGTTTTTTGGGACAAATTAGACAGGTAGAGGCTCTCGTTCATGTGGTTCGTTGCTTTGAAGATAAAAACATCACACATGTAGACGGTTCGATTGATCCTGTTCGAGATGCGGAAACCATTGAAACTGAACTCCTGTTAGCAGATATTGAAACGATCGAAAAAAGGTTGGCTAAAACTGAAAAGCTATTTAAAACCGGTGTCAAAAAGATAAAAAAGGAGTTTGAGTTTTTAACCAGATTAAGCCTTCACTGCAATTCTGGGCACAGAGCCAGGACCGTCATGAAGGATGAGGAAGAACAATTAATTCTTAAAAATTTACACCTTCTCACTGCAAAGCCTATTTTGTATATTTCAAACGTAAATGAACAGGAAATTATTTCTAAAACAAGAAGTCCTCTTGTCCAGAAACTTTTCGATTTCGCTGAAAAAGAAGGAAACAATGCCATCCGGATCTGTGGACAGATCGAACAGGAAATTTCTTCACTTCCTGAAGAAGAAAAACAGAAGTTTCTTAAAGAATATGGATTAAGGGAGCCCGGTTTACACAAGGTTGTTCATGCCTCATTTGCGTTACTTGGACTTCAAACCTTCTTCACTGGTGGAGACAAAGAGGTCCGTGCCTGGACCATAAAAAGTGGGCTTACGGCTCCTGAAGCGGCTGGGGTTATTCATACCGATTTCCAGCGAGGATTCATTAAGGCAGAGGTTTATAAATATGGTGACCTGGACCGGCTGGGATCGGAAAAGGCAGTAAGAGACAAGGGGTTGGCAAATATGGAGGGAAAGGAATATCTAGTGAAAGAGGGAGACTGTATTTATTTTCGCTTTAATGTTTAAGTTCTATCATTTAAAGGAGTCAAATGGAAGTTGACCACCCAAAAATAGGTGTAGTTGGAGTAGGACATTTAGGACAGCACCATGTAAAACATTTAACTGAAATGAAACATATTAGTTTTCCCGGTATTTACGATAAAGACCAGTCCAGGGCTAAAAAAATAGCATCTACATATAAAACGAAATCATTTGATAGTTTAAAAGAATTAATTAACGAGTGTGACGGTTTAACCATTGTAACCCCTACTGCTGATCATTATAATACAGCATTACAGTGTATCCAAAAAGGTAAGCATGTTTTTATTGAAAAACCCATATCGGACTCTGTAGAATCTGCAGATATTCTTTTAAGGGAAGCTGCTAAAAATGCGGTCATTATTCAGGTCGGTCATATTGAAAGGCTAAATCCTGCTCTTCTTTCTATTAAAAATTATGAATTAGACCCCAAATTTATTGAGATTCAGCGACTTGCCCCCTATACTTCTCGAGGAACCGATGTCCCCGTAGTGTTGGACCTTATGATACATGACATTGATATTCTATTGTGTTTTGTGGATTCCAAAGTGAAAAGCGTTGCTGCTACAGGGCTCTCTATTATGACGGATTCCGTGGACATCGCTCACGCAAGAATTCAATTTAAAAATGGAACCGTTGGCAGTCTCACTTCTAGCCGTATTGCAAAGGACAAGGTGAGAAAAATTAAGCTCTTCCAAAAAAATATGTACATAACCATAGATATGCTTTTAACACTTTCTGAAGTATATAGGGTGGTTGACGAAGACAAATCACACCGTAATTTTGCGGCGCATCTTGACTATAAAGGGACTCACCGAAAAATTGTTTATGAAAAACCAGAGGTTCAAAAAAAAGACCCACTTCGGATGGAACTAGAGAATTTCGCTGATTCCATCAGGGGAAATACATCACCAATTGTTTCTGGAAAATCTGGACGGGATGTGTTAGCAGTTGCGGAACAAATTCATGATCTTATTTTAGAAGATCTCCATTAGCCTGTTTGAATGAATATTCGCAATTTCTTCTTTAAATACCGTAGCTATACTCCTCTTCCTCTTGCTGTGGGAATCCTTTATTTTTCCTCTCCGAACCATGCAGTGTTGGGGGTGGGAACTGTTCTTTTGATTTTGGGAGAATTTA
The DNA here is from genome assembly GCA_964582955.1 of uncultured bacterium. Classification (GTDB taxonomy): domain Bacteria; phylum Fidelibacterota; class Marinisomatia; order Marinisomatales; family AB-629-J13; genus AB-629-J13. The sequence continues at coordinate 2,771 of CAZOUJ010000109.1, read as the reverse complement.
TACGGATATGGTCTGTTCGGTATGCTGGAGGTGCAACGCGAACCACTGCGGTTGGAGCACCGTTCTTGTGCACTTCAGGTCCTTTCTCCAGAGTTCGTAATCCACTGTATATTGGCAACATGATGATTTACACATCCTTCGTTCTGATCGCTGGTAATGAAAACCTGTTGGTCATGATGGGAGTTACATGGACATTTTTTATTGTACAGTACGGTATGATAGTTTCACTAGAGGAAAAGACACTTTACCATCTTTTTGGTGATGAGTATAACATTTACAGAAAAAATGTGTCGGCACTTATCCCTCGGATTTATCCATGGCAGGGTGGAATATCTACCAAGCCAAACCACCTTTTAAAAACTTTAAAAACAGAAAAACGTACGCTTCAAAATATAATGCTTGTTCTATTGCTGATTATTTTGAGAAATCAAGTTTAAATTCAGTAAATGACAAACCACCCTGCGTTAACATTTTTTCTTGTTGCCGGCGAAGAGTCCGGGGACATCCATGGTGCTAGATTAATTCATTCTCTCAAAACACAGAGCCCTAACTGTAGATTTATCGGACACGGAGGTGATCACATGAAATCAGAAGGAATGGAAATTATAGAGCATGTTGAATCTCTTTCTATTATGGGATTTTCAGAGGTAATAAAACACCTTCCATACATGTTAAGAGTTATGGGTAAAACGATTAAAACCATAGAGAAATTAAAACCCGATAGGGTGATACTAATTGACTATCCAGGGTTCAACCTGCGACTTGCGAAAAGACTCAAGGTTCTCCCCTTCCCCATAACTTACTTCATTCTTCCTCAAATGTGGGCGTGGAAAGAAAAACGTATAAATATTTTAAAGAAATATGTAAATCAATCTTTGTGTGTTTTTCCTTTTGAACAAAAATGGTTTGAAGACAGGGGTGTTTCTACTCAATACCCTGGACATCCTTTTTCTGAACCTTACATTCCTGAAGAAAATAAGTTGGAGTTTTTTAATCGTCACGGCATGGATATATCCAGCCCTTTACTGGTCCTTCTCCCGGGAAGCAGACAACAGGAAATAGATAGACATTGGAATATTTTTTTAGATACCGTAGATATCATCATTAAGAAAAAACCAGAATTACAGGTTTGCGTAGCCAAGGCATCTAATGTAAAAATCGACCCATTACCAAAATATATCCGAGTGGAAAAAAAATTAACTAAGTGCGCCATACTTCATTCTGATGTAGCTTTGGCTTCTTCTGGAACTGCTACTCTTGAGTGCGCTGTTCATGACACTCCTTTTGTTGTGTGCTATAAAATGTCATCACTTTCTTGGATTCTTGTTAACCTCCTGGCCAAAGTACCTTACTCATCCATGGTGAATCTTATTGCAGAAAAAAAAGTTGTTCCAGAATTTCTGCAGTCTAAGATGAAGCCTAGCCCCATTGCTGAATCTCTTTTAAAACTGTTCGGTCAATCAAGGGGCAAAAAAAACATGCTGTTTCATTTTGAAGAAGTTCGGAGAAGTTTGGGACTTCCAGGGGTATATAAAAGGGCAGCAGAGGCAATATGGAAGGAACACTTGTTGTGAAACTTGAGAAAAAAATAAAATGGAAGGCTTGGTGTAGCAAACACTTACTTGCATTTCTTTATGGTACCTGTCGATGGGATGTACAGGGACAGGAACAGATTCATAAATTGGCAGATTCAGGAAAAGCTGTTATCGTTGCAATTTGGCATGGGAAGGTTTTGCCTATATTTATGAATTTAGCATCTAAACATTATTACGCTCTGGCGGGGATGCATAAAGATGCTGAGCTTATTGCACAAATTGGTGCTCAGGTTGGGTGGCGGCTATTACGAGGGTCAAGCTCTGACCGGGGAAAAGAAGTGTTCAAAGAAATGATTAACGTTTTATCCACACCCGGGGAGGTTGTTGCAATGACACCCGATGGGCCAAAGGGCCCTGCTAAGATTCCAAAAGCAGGGGTAATTCGTGCGGCACAAAAATCTGGTGCAGTAGTTATTCCCGCTATTGGACAGGCCAAACGACGGTGGGGGTTTACCAATTGGGATACATTTTATGTAGCAAAGCCTTTCAGCTTAATTGTATTACGTTATGGGTCCCCATTGGTGTTTAAAAAAACTGTTGATTTCCAAGAATGTACTGATAAGTTAAAACATGCTTTGGATTCTCTTGAAACTGAGGTGGATAACATCCTTAATAGATAGGATGAATAAGTTTATTCTAATTCTTTTAGCTCCCTTGGGTGTTGTTTACAGGTTTATTATATGGGTACGAAATCTGTTTTACGATGTTGGTGTTTTCCACTCTAAGGAATTACCGTGCAAAGTTGTCAGTATAGGTAATCTCTCTCTGGGTGGTACAGGAAAGACTCCTGCGGTCATCGCATTATCGAAATATTTTCAAAAACAGGCAGTTTCGGTGGCTGTTCTCAGCCGGGGGTATGGTCGCAAGACAAAAAAGACAGTTCTAGTTACCGATGGAAACGAAATCCAATCAGATTGGCGCTCTGTTGGTGACGAGGCCTTTCTTATTGCACATTCTCTTAAGTCCATTCCTGTTGTAGTAGATAATAATCGTGTTAGGGGTGGAAATTATCTCATAAAAAATTTTAATCCCGATATTATTATTTTGGACGACGCATTTCAGCATCGACGCATTAAGCGGGATATAGAGATCGTACTGTTAAACTGTATAGAAACTTTGGAAAACCACCGTCTAATTCCATTTGGTAATTTAAGAGAACCGCTGGGGCAACTTAAA
>CAZOUJ010000108.1:5519-5815 GCA_964582955.1 uncultured bacterium | reverse complement strand
CGTGATATCTTTAGGGCACCCCGTCTCGCACTAAGTGGAAAAAAGATAATGATCATGCTGAGGGGTACATTGATAGGTTATGCAGCGTATTGGATATGTACGGCTATATCATTCACCCTATGCGGATATACCCTAAGCGATATGTGGGCAGATTACGGACTATATCCATGTCTCTTTACAGTTGTGGAGAATGCACCCTGGTATGCCTGTGCGATCTTTGATATAGGAGTTTTGCTTTTGATTATTTCCATTTTATTATCCTCTAAGGAAGTTTCAAGGGTTACCTATAAGCTGTT
>CAZOUJ010000108.1:0-5411 GCA_964582955.1 uncultured bacterium | reverse complement strand
CCCTATTTGGTAAAATTCCTTATGTTGGGGAATTCCTTTTTTCCATTCCTTACCTTTTTTATTTCTTAGGCGCATTGTTCACAATTTACACAGGTGTTGTGTTACTAGTTTCTCTTATATATTCACCGGCAATCGTTGGAGCTGAAGAGGAAGATGCAATGGGCACTGTTTTCCAAACTTACTCCATTACATGGTCTCAACCTTGGAGGATAATTCTTTACCATTTATCGCTTCTTCCGGTTTTTGTCATTGGAGTATATATTTTTAAATGGTTTATGACATCAAGCTTTTCACTGATTAATATTGTTTTTGGATGCGATTGGTTCATGGGAGATAAATTGAACCGGATTGTCAGTAATGCATATGAAAATGTATATCCCGAGTTCATCAATCAAATCTGTGTATCCTTTAATACCATCTGTACAACCGCATGTAATTCTTGTTGTTCCTATCTATCATTTATTCCATTTAATAACGGCGGTGATTTGAGTGCAACAGAAATGGTTTCCGCAGTTATTCTCAGTTGTTTTCTTTTTATAATTGTATTAGCAGTCGCGTCTTATGGACTGTCCATTTTGAGTGTCTCAGAAACTCTCATGTACGTAATCTTTAAGAAAAAGTCTGATAACGACAATCTTTTAGACCATAAAGATGAAGATGAATCGGAGGATGGGGATGATCCGAACTTTGACACAACAAATGACTCAGATAATGATAACCAATCAGACAATACTGATGAGGGAGATGCAAGTGTTAATGTTTCTGAAGATAAAGTCACCCATTCTGATTGAGAACCCATAAATCAAAACATTTCTAATAAATCTAACATTGATTAAATTGACCTTGATTCCGTTAGGATTATGCAGTTATTTCGAAATGAATTACAGAATGGATTTGAAAAAAAAGATTACTGCATATCTGTAGAGTCCATTGATTTTCAAAATTTAACTTTCGCTGAACCAAAAATTAGTTGTGTTTTATCCTGCAAACCTGATAACCAGGGATTCAAATTAAAGGGAAATTTTTCATTTGATCTATTGATGCATTGTGATAGATGTCTAACAGAATTTCTAAATTATCAGGATATATTATTTAACCTAATTTTAACATCTCAAGATAATCTTCTCAGTGAAGGAGACGATGAAATTATTTTTTTCGCAGAAGACTTGGAACAGATTGATATTTCACCCTTCATTAAAGATACAATTCAACTTTCTTTGCCAATGAAGATCCTATGTAAAAAATTATGTAAAGGCTTGTGCTCACATTGTGGGATCAATATTAACGTTCAATCTTGCAATTGTAAATTCAAGAAAAAACGTACACCCTTTGAAAAACTAGATCATTTAATTTCAAACTAAAAAAGGAAACTACTATGGCTCTACCAAAAAGAAGACAGTCAAAAGCACGTGGCAGAAAAAGACGATCTCATTACAAATCTTCTCCTGTAAATTATTCGGACTGTCCTCAATGTGGATCAACAAAACTCCCTCATCGTGCATGTCCAAATTGTGGTTATTATCGAGGGAGACCCGTTATTTCAACAAACGACTGATAAATAAAGTTGAATCTTGCACTTGATATTATGGGTGGTGATGAAGCACCCTCAGCAGGAATCTTAGGTGCTTTAGATGCCTGTGGTCAACTTCCTAAAAATATCCATATTATTTTGGTGGGGGATGAATCAATTATTCTAAATATTATGAGCGATGATTTGCCCGATAATTTTTCTATTTGTCATGCCCCAGAAAAATTAACAATGGAGGACAAAGCATCCAAGATCTTAAAAACAAAACCTGAGTCATCCATAGTAAAAGGATTAAAATTGGTGAAACAGGAAAAAGCCGATGCTTTTATCAGCGCAGGGAGTACAGGAGCGGTCATGGCAACCGCTCTGTTATTATTAGGTAGGATTAAGGGTGTAAAACGACCTGCTTTGGGAGCATATATTCCAACAAATATGGGTGGAAAAATATTTTGTGATGTGGGTGCAAATCCTGAAGTAAAACCAATTCATCTGTTACAATTTGCAGTTATGGCAGCCTACCATCTGGAATATATTGAAGGATGTAAAAATCCAAAAGTGGGATTGATAAATATTGGTGAAGAACCAACCAAAGGAAATGAACTCTACCAAAAAACCTTTAAACTGCTTAAACAGAATCTTCCAAGTTTCATTGGAAATGTAGAAGGGCGGCATCTCATGACCAGCAAAGCTCGGGTGCTGGTTTGTGACGGTTTTGTTGGAAACACGGTTTTGAAATTTGCAGAAAGCTGGATCAATATTTTCAGTGAAGAAATCAATGAACGAATTAAAGAAAAGTTGTCTTTAAGATTAGGAGCTAGGTTAATGAAACCGGTATTTGATTCATTAAAAAAACAGTATGATTATGAAGAACATGGTGGGACACCTTTATTGGGTGTGAATGGTGTCTGTATCATTGCCCATGGAAGTGCAGGTGTTAAATCAATAAAAAATTCCATATACGTTGCAAAAAAATGTGTTGATAATAAATTTGTTGATAATATTCGGGATTCCATCGGAAAATTTATGGCAGAAAATAATTGAAAGCACTAATCACACAAACAGCAAAATATTTACCTGAATAGGTATTATCTAATTTTGACCTTGAATAAATGTTTGATACATCAGATGACTGGATCCAATCAAGGACTGGTATTAAAGAGCGTCGACTGGTTAAGAAAGGTGAGGCAACTTCAGACATGGCAGCAAATATTGCTAAGAAGTTATTGAAGAAATCTGGAAAATTACCTGAAGATATAGATGTTATTATTATCGCTACATGCACACCTGATATGCTGGTAGTAGCTACTGCTGCTCTTGTTCAGGAAAAAATTGGGGCGAAAAATGCTTGGGGATTTGATCTGGCTGGTGCCTGTACAGGATTCATTTATGCTCTGGAAACAGGTTCAAAATTAGTGGAATCAAATCGGTATAAGAATGTCATGGTTATCGGTGTGGATACTATGAGTTCCATCATCGATTATACCGATAGAAATACCTGTATCATTTTTGGCGACGGGGGTGGTGGAGTCCTCCTTGAACCGACAAATGAAGACATTGGAGTTTTGGATGCGCTTTTATATCTCGATGGAAGCGGCAGTAATTACTTGAATGTTCCAGCAGGTGGAAGCCTGAACCCAGCTTCTGCAGAAACCGTATCCAAAAACCAGCATTTTGTTTTCCAAGATGGTAAAAAAGTATTCAGATTTGCTGTAAAAAAAATGGCTGATGTTAGTTTAGAAATACTGAAAAAAAATGGTTACACAGGAAAAGACCTAAAACTGTTTATTCCACACCAAGCAAACAAACGAATCATTGATGCATCCCGGGAACGGTGTAAATTATCTGAAGAGCAGGTGCTGCTCAATATCCAAAACTATGGAAATACAACCGCAGGGACAATTCCCATCGGTCTGGATGAAGCTGTTCATGAAAAACGTATAGAAAAAGGTGATCTTGTTCTTTTGGCAGCATTTGGTGGTGGATTTACCTGGGGCAGTATGTTAATCAGATGGGGAGTATAAATTGAAGACTGCTTTTCTCTTCCCCGGACAGGGATCTCAAAAGGTAGGGATGGGACGTGATTTATATGAAAACACTGAAATTGGAAAATCTTATTTTAATAAAGCTGATGCAATTATGGAGTGTGATTTATCATCAATCATCTTCAATGGTCCAAACAATAAATTAAATGAAACACGATTTACTCAGCCAGCCTTGTTTACTCTGAGTGTTATCTTGGGGCACTTATTAATCGACAAAGGAATTAAACCTGATTTTGTAGCAGGACACAGTTTAGGGGAATTTTCTGCATTTACCATCGCCAATTCATTTGATTTCGAAATTGGATTAAAATTGGTACAATGCAGGGCAAATGCCATGTACAAGGCGGGGAAAACTATTCCTGGAACCATGGGAGCGGTGATTGGTTTATCTACTGAAAAAGTACAATCTATCTGCGATGATATCACAAAAAATGGATCTGTGGTCTCTCCCGCAAATTTTAATGCACCGGGACAGGTGGTCATTTCCGGGGACATTGATGCGGTGCAGTTATGTATGAGTAAGGCAAAAGAGTGCGGTGCAAAAATGACTGTTGAACTGAACGTAAGCGGAGCCTTTCACTCTTTGCTAATGAAACCGGCCAGAGATAGTCTTGCAAAAATTCTAAATTCCATTGAAATTAGGAATGCAGAATTTCCCGTATTTTCAAATGTTACAGCGCAACCAAGTACTAACAAATTAGAAATTAAATCAAATTTGCTACGCCAATTGGAACATCCAGTATTGTGGTCAAAAACAATAGAGAATATGATCTCATTTGGCACTAACAGATTTTTTGAAATAGGACCGGGCAAAGTGTTGACCGGGTTAAACCGAAGAATTAATAAATCAGCCATGACAAAAAGCATTGGAACCTTAAATGAGTTAAATTTATGTTTGGCGTAAAAGATAAAACAGCCTTGATAACAGGTGCATCCAGAGGAATCGGGAAAAGTATTGCTGAATTGTTTTGCCAAATGGGCATTCGTGTTGCTGGGATAAGCCGAAATATCACACCGATAAATGAGATTCAAGTTTCTTTTACATCTTCAGGGAGTATCAAGGGGTATTCTTGCGATATTTCAGATGGAGAAAATGTAAAAGAATTAGTTTCCAAGGTGCTAGAAGATTTAGGGCACATTGATATTTTGATCAATAATGCAGGAATTACAAAAGATACTCTACTAGCTAGAATGACAGAAAAACAATGGGATGACGTATTGAAAGTAAATTTGAAGGGCGCTTTTAATTGCACTCGCCAAATTATCAGACCTATGCTGAAACAAAAATTTGGCAGAATAATTAACATAGGATCCGTCGTTGGCATCATGGGAAACACTGGACAGGCAAACTATGTTGCGTCAAAGGCAGGCTTAATGGGCCTGACTAAATCTTCCGCTCAAGAACTTGCAAAACGGAATATTACCGTAAATTGCATAGCTCCAGGATATATAACAACAGATATGACTGAAAATTTATCTGAAGACTTAAAAAGTCAGATGAAAAAATCAATCCCAATGGGACGATTTGGGACACCAAAGGATGTAGCCACCTTAGCTTTGTTTTTAGCTTCAGATGAATCCGGCTACATCACTGGACAAACAATTACCGTTGACGGCGGTATGGTAATGAATTAAAAAAGGAGTTAATATGTCAACATTTGATAAAGTGAAAGATGTTGTTTTGGACAAACTGGGAGTAGAAGAATCCCAAATTACGATGGAAGCCTCTTTTGTGGATGATCTCGGTGCTGATTCACTGGATACGGTGGAACTCATCATGGAATTAGAAGAAGAATTCGGAATCGAAATTCCAGATGAAGATGCTGAAAATATTACCACAG
>CAZOUJ010000107.1:0-5932 GCA_964582955.1 uncultured bacterium | reverse complement strand
TATTTTTTTAACAAATAATGTGCAGTAGTAGGTCATGAATAATACAGTTACAATTCTGTTAGTTTTGTTAATTGGGTTCAGTTCTTTTCCCTTAGCAAAAAAACTAGCCAAACAATCAATTGACAGCCCAAAAAATAATAAGGTTCAGTTCTTGCAGGCGGGTACCCACCGGCAGGTACCTATGAACATCATAAAAGAAAGGCTCCAAGCGCGCACTAGAGATGCCGATAACGATCTTGTGCCTCTTGACAAAGTTAACCGAGCACAGAATCCTAATGGATCTGTTCGGGATAATTTATGGGATTTAACCCATGTGGACGATTTTGCAGAGTGGTACCTTGGGAGTGGAGATCAAGATGATACCATGGCCGTGGCTTTTACACCGGCAGCCCCCTGCATTGTTAGAGAGGTATATCACCAATGGTTTGATGGCGGTAATGTAATTGCATTTGGTGCTATGCTTAGTGATGAGGCAATTGAAAATACAATTAATGGCGCTTCAACCACCTGGCCACGTGGTTGGGCTCCCTGGTCACCCATAGGTGAGCTAATGACCCCTCCCACCCCTAACACAATAGAAGATTATGTAGATGACTGGTCACTCGAGCTTGACATAGGTATTGTCGCTGATGAATTTGTTGTTGGTGATTCAACCGACATCAACGCTGTAGAAACATTTCTCATTGTGATTGTCAAAGGTGGAGAGGGACCACATCCGTTGGCATCTGATGTGCCAGATGAAACGTATCTTTGGTTCGGCGGTCCATGGACAGACCCGGATGGTGATATCACTACTCCTGATGGAGATTGGGGCCCGGGATATGCCTGGGGCTCTTATCAATCATCAGCCAGTATGGCAGATGGTCTGATTGATAATATGATAGTGGTGAAAGTTGAGTACCCATGGGGCGCACCTCTCGCAATCCAGTCAATGAACCAGTTGAACAATACATACGATCGTGGTCAATTTATGCCCCCTCCTCCCGGAAACACAGTGACAGTTTATGCTGACCTGTTTGATGATGTTGGAGAAAACGGAATGGCAATTGATGGGGATGACGAAGTTTCCGCTCATTATTCGTTCCAGGGAAACACAACTGACCTGGCACTGACAGCCAGTGATGTTGGTGCTGATGGTAATGGTATTTATACCTTTGATATATTCTATGCAAATGCCAATCCAGGTGATGTCATTGAATACTGGATCACTGCCACTGACAATGATGGACTTTCCTCTGAGAGTATGCACATGTCCTTTGAAATAAAAGAACCAAGCAACCCGGACGCAGACCTGCTTGTAATCCGTGACCGTGTATCAGACCGCCAGCGAGATCTTGTGGAACAGATATTGGATGATAATAACTTTGTTTATGAGGTGTGGGATACATTCCTTGAGAATGGCATAGATGGTTCTGTTATCAATTATGGCTGGGATAATATAATTGCTTATGGATGGGGAAACATGACAATTCCAGTAATTGCAGACGACCCACTTGGTGATGACCCCGGTTATTCTGGGTTTATTAATGGTGGTGGTAACCTACTTCTTATCGATATGGACTGGTTCTATGGTCATAATCTTGATCCTGAATTAACTTTTGCTCCGGGTGATTTTGCCTACGATTATTTTGGCATTGCCGGAGGTGTTAATGATCCTCCCGCTATAGACACGATCGATGTAACCGGGGAAGGAGTAACTTTAATTGATAACCCGTTCACTGATACCCCAATGACAGTTCGTCATGCTCCGTATCTGCTTACAGATGGTGCAGGGTGGACCGACTATCTTACCGCTGGTGATGGCACACCCATTTTCTACGATAATTTTGGTAATTTAGTTGGAATTTTCAAGGACCATAATCCTGGTGGCGAAGCGGTCTATCTAAGTTTTATGGCTGACGCGGCCGGTGATACCACTGAAACGGGTGAATGGATTTACACTGAGTTTTCCCAACTGATTGAAGGTGCACTCACTGAATTTGGAGTTGCATCACCCCCTGCGATTAATTTGGTTGGTGAAGGGAGTACCCGCTATGGTGTCGCTTCCGGAACTAGTTCCGCTACTGTTAATGCGACCTGTTTTGATTCAGATGGAGAACTAACATCAGTGGTACTCAAATACTATGTTGATGAGGGGGATGTAGTTGAGGTTGATTTAGTTCCAGGGGAAGGTATAACCTACTCGGCAACCTTTGATATTGAAGGTTTTACTGATACCAGTAGTGTGACTTACTGGGCGGAAGCAACCGATGATGCTGGTTTTAGTACTGGTTCAGGGGTTAGTGGATTTTGGGGCACAAGCTTTGTCCCTTCCGGAGCCTCTGTCCTTTACATGCGAGACCACTATGAACCGTACGATGATTACGGTTGTGCCTATGCTGACTCGACACTGAGGTTAAATATGGAATCAGTTGGCCTGGACGATTATGATACTTGGGTAGTTTGGGATAACGGTGAAGCAGACTATGGTACTATTCTCAGTAATTACAATTCTGTGATTTATACTGGGGTATTGGATTGGAATCCAGTGCCCTACAGCACCGCTGATAACTCGCTTAGTGAGTTTGTAGCCGGTGGTGGATATATGCTTTATAGCTCTGAAGAAGTACTTGGAACTCTAACTGATTGGGTAGATATGTCTTTTTCTGAAGGGGACTTCGTATATGATGTGCTCGGTGTGGAGTGGGTTGGAAACGACTATGGCTACCTAGAAGTTGCTACGGGAAATGATGGAGGAACAGGACTGATCACTGATTTACCTTCTGAGGATATATCACTAGACCCATCATTTATGACTGCTACTGGCAGTATGGCTGATCTGTGTGATCCGCTTTACTATGATACACCGGAGGAACTCCCGGTACCCTTCAGTGCTGACTATTCCGGTGCAGATAACTATTACTATGCCAGCTCCATTAATGGAACTGTCATTTTCATGGCATTCAATATTTCCATGCTTCCGGATGCAGTTCAACAGACTTTGTTGACCAATTATGATAACTGGGTTAGTGGCGCTGGTCCTGGTTCAATTGATATGGAAAATATGTCTGGTTGGAACCTGATAGGGTTGCCCTTGGAGGTTGAGAACAGTTCTTATTTAGATCTGTTTCCATCGGCTGTGCAAGGGTCATTGTACGGTTTTAACGGAACATACACTCCTGAGTCAGACTTGACACTGGGAGCAGGGTATTGGCTTAGATTTTCAGATTCCGGAAACACAACAATCACTGGTTCAACAATCTCCAGTTTAACGGTCAGTCTTTCTCAGGGATGGAATCTTATCAGCGGTATAAGTGAGGTAGTAGATGTTGCATCTATCTCTGATCCCGGTGGAATTGTTGTACCGGGTTCATTGTATGGATTTACAGGGACCTATTCACCATCATCGGAGCTAACCCCAGGCCAGGGATACTGGCTGAGGACTAGCGCAGCGGGAGATATCACTATATCAAGTGGAGGTGTTGCAAGAACAATAGATCCATTTATTGATCGTACCAAAGAGGCCAATGTACTTAGTTTCAATGGGAATGATCTTTATTTTGGTGTATCCATACCAGCGGAAGAGATGCTCAGCTATGAGCTGCCTCCTAAACCACCTGTGGGTGCTTTTGATGTTCGGTTCGCTGATAATATGAAGGTGACTGAAAATGGAAGTTCTATAGATGTAATGAACAACACTGACGGGGTCAATATATCTTACAACATCAGTATTGATGCAGGAAAACACCTGAGATGGATATTAACATCCAATGAGGGCAAAGAGTACGAGCTAGATGGTTCTGGGCAGATTTTTGTGAGTGGAGATGTCACAGGATTTACCTTGAACAAGGTTTCTAGTGTTCCATTGACATTTGCAATATCTCAGAACTATCCAAACCCGTTCAATCCTGTAACATCCATCAGCTATGAGATTCCGGAAGAAAGTTTTGTAACGATCAGTGTTTATAACATGGTGGGACAGAAAGTGACAGATCTCGTTCATGAACTGTGCTCTGTTGGGTACCACCGCACTGTATGGAACGGTACCAATATGGCAGGTGATCCTGTCTCAAGCGGGGTGTATATGTACACGATTGAAGCTAATGATTTCAGATCAGTTAAGAAAATGATTCTGATGAAATAAAGATTCCCTATACAATAGTTAGAAGACAAAAATGCCACAGGAGAATTTGTATTTCCCTGTGGCATTTTTTGTTTGTCCTTTCAATCAACTAAATCTAATATCAAAATGTTCAGAAACCACAAAAATAAGTCAGTATTATTTTAGCAGGGTTAAGGGTAATATCTTTATTGTTTAAAGAGAAGTATATAAGATGAAGATCGCGAAAAAACTATTTGTTTCCATGATATTATTTTTTACTCTTTTTGGAAACAGTATTATATCTCAGGACCATTGGGAAACCGCTATTTACGCTAATGATCAGTGGCACTATTTTGTGGGTGAAAGTGAACCTGAACTCAACTGGAGGAATGTGGAGTTTAATGATAGTGACTGGCAAGTTGGCCCTGGGAGTATCGGATATGGAGATGGAGATGATCTCACCGAGATCGAACCAACTATTTCTTTATATATAAGACGAACTTTTAATATAGAGGATATCACACAGCTAACTGGAATGATCTTCCATGCAGACTATGATGATGGATTTATAGCCTATGTGAATGAGGTTGAAATTGCACGCTCCCCAAACATGGGTTCTCCCGAAACATTTTTTGGATTTGATGATGAAGCATGGGAAAACCATGAGGCAACAATGTACCAAGGAGGAATTCCTGAGGCATATGGAGCGGTCATCCCTCTTGAGAACGTATTGACAAACGGGGTAAATGTTCTCGCGGTTCAGATACATAACGTAAACTTTACTTCCTCAGATCTCTCAAGCATTTTCTTCTTATCCTTCAGTGTTTTGGATGGTTCATCATTTTTTGGAGAGGTCCCAGAATGGTTCTATGAACCCTTGGACTATACAATTTGTAATCTACCTATTTTAACGATTGATACATTTGGGGAGGAGATAGTAGAAGAACCAAGGATTCCTGCTCACTTGGGAATTATTAATAATAATAACGATGAAAACAGCCTCTATGATGATTTCAATGGATACGATGGTTCAATTACTATAGAGCGCAGGGGAAATTCATCACAATGGCAGCCTAAGCCTCCTTACCGATTTGAAACGGTAAATGAAGACGGGTCAAATAATAATGCATCACTACTGGGGATGCCTGAGGAAAATGATTGGGTGCTATATGCACCCTGGTCAGATAAATCATTAGTGCGGAATGTGTTGACATATCATTTATCAAATACGATGGGTCGTTATGCAAGCAGGTCACGTTTCTGTGAATTGTTCATCAATGGTGACTACAGAGGTGTTTATGTTCTGATGGAAAAGATTAAACGGGACAATAATAGAATTGATATTGAACAACTAAATCCTGATGAAACGGAGGGGAATGATCTTACCGGAGGATATATCCTAAAATTTGACTGGGGGGGTACGGGTGAAAACAATGGAGGATTTAACAGTGAATATGATGGGAATCTGTATAATTATCATTACCCAAAACCGGATGAGATAGAGGAGGAGCAGGAAGAGTATATTTATCAATTTATCTACGATTTTGAAACCATTATGGTAAGTCCAAATTATAATGATCTCGAGACGGGCTATTCAAATATCACAAATATCGGTTCTTTTGTTGATATGATAATTTTACAGGAATTATCAAAAAATGTAGATGCATACCGTTTGAGTACATATGTCTATAAAGATATAGATAGCTTCGATGGGAGATTAACTGCGGGTCCTGTCTGGGACATTAATCATGGATATGGAAATTGTAATTATGGTGAAACTTGGTTAACTGATGGATGGTTGCTTGAATATAATCCTGAGGGCGGTGATCAAATGTCCTTTTGGTGGGAACT
>CAZOUJ010000106.1:4146-5950 GCA_964582955.1 uncultured bacterium | reverse complement strand
TTAATCAAGGCCGTTGAAAGCAGTTCGAATTCACGATCATGGGGATATTTCTGTATTAAACTGGGAATCCATTCCTAAGCCTCAATTAAATAAGAAAGGGGATGATGTTCTTGTCCGAATTATAGCATCATCCATTAATCACCTGGATATCTGGGTCAGGCAGGGAAGCTTGAGATTACCCTTACCCCTCATTTTTGGAAGCGACGTGTCTGGGATAGTAGACTCCTGTGGAAATAAAGTTTCCGAGTTTCATCCCGGTGATGAAGTTATTGTTCAACCTCTGACCTTTTGTGGTACCTGCGATCATTGTTTAAATGGGATGGAAAATTATTGTTCAGAAATGGGAATACTTGGTAAAACAATGAACGGAACCCAGTGTGAATATGTACAGCTCAAATCTTATCAATTGAGGAAAAAACCGTCTCACCTTTCTTTTCCTGATGCTGCCGCATTCTCACTGGTTACTCAAACTGCATATGCCATGCTGGTTAAACGAGCTAAAATAAAGCCAGGAGAAATAGTTTTTATTTGGGGCGCATGCTCCGGTGTGGGGAGCATGGCGATTCAGATTGCACATTATTTCGGATGTACGGTCTACGCAGCAGCTGGGACCGATGAAAAAGTTAATATGGCTATAAAGTTAGGTGCAGAAAAAGCCTGGAATTACAAAAAATCCGATATAGCATCTATGGTTAAAAAAAATGTTGGGAGAAGTGGTGTAGATGTTGTGTTTGAACATGTAGGGCACAAAACATGGGATATATCAAAAAAGATGCTTGCCATCGGTGGAAGGTTGGTTACCTGTGGGGCGACAACAGGCTCAGATGTTTCCATTGACCTGCGACACCTTTTCATGAAACAGCAGTCCATTCTTGGTTCCACCATGAGCAACATGAAAACATTTGACGATATGTTATCCCTTATTGATGAAAATGTCATCCATCCTGTTGTAGATCGTATAGTTCCCATGGCTAAGGTCAAGGATGCCCACGAATATATTGAAACATCCGGTCCCGTGGGAAAAGTTGTTTTGGTAAACGAAAAACCGTGGTAGACTGTCATGCAATTTGATAAATTCTTGACCAGAAATTAGGTTCATTTTTTGAAAATCATCCACCACATACAAGCGCATATTTTTTGTACCTTCATATTTCTCTCTTCTTCATTTTGCCAGGAAAGATTAACAAATGTGGGTTTTACCACCGGATCACACGGGTGGGGAATATCGGTCCAAAAATTATTTCGATTAAATGAAAAGTCATTTTGGGGAATAGATGGACGATTTTATAGCATTACCGGACTTGGAGATATGCCTTCAAGTAATTATAATCAATTTGGTATTCAGGAACGAAACCAGAAAAGTCTTCTAATGCTTCCAGTTTCTGTTGGAATTCAACATTATCCACTTCAGGGTAAGATTGCCAATAGTTTTTTTCCATTTATTCAGGCAAAAACAGGACCTCTTTTCGTGTTCGATGGGGATGAATCAATCAAAGGTTTTATGGATCGATGGAGAGAACCGGAGACCCAAGTAGCCTATGGAATACAATTTGCTGGTGGGATAAAATTTATTGTTCCACCTCATTCTTACATGTCCATCATTGTTGGATATGATTTTTTTCCATTATCAAAAGAAGCAGATGGTCGAGATAACTATAATGGTGGAGTTTTTCAATTGGATTATTCTGTAAAGATAGATGGCTGACAAAATATTTCTTCATGTAAATCCTCTAGACATTAACGATGACAGATTTACTCTATCGGATGATGAATCCCACCATGCAAAATATGTATTGAGACTCAA
>CAZOUJ010000106.1:0-4012 GCA_964582955.1 uncultured bacterium | reverse complement strand
AGGTAAGATCCATGAAACTTTTTCAGGTGAGGGAGAGAATCCCTGGTATTTACACTTAGCGATAGCGGTATTAAAAAAATCCAGGTTTGAATTTCTGATTGAGAAATCCACAGAGTTGGGTGTAAATAAAATATCAATCATTAGAATGGATAGATGCGGGAAACAGGTAATTCAAGCTTCACGCTTAGAGAAACTTATTTCAAGTGCTGCCAAACAATGTGGACGAAGTGTTTTTCCTAAAATTGAAGAATTTTCAAGTTTAACTAATTTTATTGACCAAAGTACAGAAAAAATAGTCGCTGCAAATTGGGCAGGAAAACTCTCTTTGAGTGATTATTTATCTCCAGGGTTTGAATCTTCATTCTGCATACTAATCGGTCCTGAAGGAGATTTTTCCGTAGATGAACTCGATGTATTGAATCAAAATAAAATCCCTAAAGTTACACTTGGGTCCCGCAGGCTGCGATCGGAAACCGCCGGTATCTATGCATTATCAGCAATGAATGAATATTATTTAAATACAAAAGAATAACAGATGTCTGATTGTCTTTTTTGCAAAATAGTCAAAGGAGAAATTCCAACTGATTTTGTTTATGAAGATGAAAATGTAGTTGCTTTCAGGGATATTAATCCACAAGCACCTACACACATTCTCATTATTCCAAGGGAACATATTGGAACTTTGAATGATATCAATCAAAGTCACAAAGAACTTTTAAGCGCTATACAATTAGCAGCCTCCTATTTAGCCAAAGAGGAGGGAATATATGAAGAAGGATATAGGACGGTTTTTAATTGTAACAGGGCCGCAGGGCAAACTGTGTTTCATATTCATCTTCATCTGCTGGGTGGAAGAAGTTTGGGTTGGCCTCCAGGATAAATAATTCAACATTAAAATAGGAAGACGTCAAAGTATATATCTGACCTTAAGATTCATGGATTTAAATCTTTTGCAAAAAAAGAAGATCTTCAATTTGGCGAGGGAATTACAGCAGTTGTAGGTCCAAATGGCTGCGGGAAGACAAACATTGTGGACGCCATTCGCTGGGTATTAGGAGAGCAAAAATACTCTGTACTGCGAAGTAATAAAATGGAAGAGGTAATCTTTAATGGTGCGAAAGGGATTAAACCTTTGGGAGTGTGTGAAGTGTCATTGACCGTTCATAATAACAAGGGAAAACTGCCAGTTGAATATAATGATATTGTGATAACCAGGAGGGTATAGCGTAACGGAGAGAGTGAAAATTTCATGAATAAAAATTCCTGTAGATTGAAGGATATATATGATCTATTTATTGATACGGGAATGGGGTCTGACTCTTATTCTGTCATTGAGTTGAAAATGATAGAACAAATCCTCTCTGAATCGGGAAATGATCGTTTCAGAATGTTTGAAGAAGCTGCAGGAATCAACAAATATAAACTTCAAAGAAAACACTCTCTGCGGAAATTTGAGATGGTAAAACAGGATCTGGAACGGGTGGACGATATAATTAAAGAAGTTGAAGAAAAAGTAAAGCATTTAAATCTTCAATTAAAGCGATATAAACGATACGAAAAACTTCAGGAAAGCCTGAAAGAGTTTGAAATATATTTGGGATATACTCAACTCTCTGACCTAAAAAAAGAATCCGATCCCTTAATGTTAACAGTGCAAAAAGTCACCCAACAGCGGGAATCCAAATCCACACAGGAAGAATTAAATGAGAGAGAACTGGTCAGGCTCCGAGATTTATATCAGGAGCAATCTACAGAAGTAGAAGATTTAAAACATAAGTTTGATGGATTAAAAGATGAAAGGAATGCAACAAAACAACACATACTTATATGGAACGAGCAATCACATTCGGCCCGGAATCAAATAGATCGTTTAAACAGCGAAAAAAATGCAAACTCAAAAAAGGATGAATATTATAATCAGGAGTTAAGGAAATTTCAAAAAGAAATAAATAATATAACTCCTGAAATATCCATAGCAGTTGAAAAACACAAGGACAAAAAAGAATTATTTGATGAGTTGGATAAAAAGTATGTCAAAGTACAAAGTGAGGTTGAGTTATATCAGGAAGATAGATGGAAAGCACAAACAAGGAAAACTGAGATTGAAAGACAGAGCCAAAAATCTGAATTACTTATTGAGGAAAAATCAGGGGCTATAGATGAGCTGAAAATAGATGTGGATGAATTAAATAAAGCATTGATTTATTTGGATAAACAGTTGCCTGAAAGAGAAAATAATATTTCAGACTTAAAAAGTAAAGTATTGAAAGCTAACACAAAGCAATCGGATTTAAAGTCTGAACTTGATAGGTTAAATTTTGATTTGAATTCAACTAGAAAAAATATTCATGAAATTCACGGAGAATTAAAAAGCCTGGTTTCCCAACAAAATTTTTATCAATCCATTATTACAAGCAATGAAGGGTTTCCAAATGGGACACGCCATATCTTGGAACAAAAAACAAAATATCCTGAGGTTTTCGGTGCTGTTATTGATCTGTTAAATGTGAAAGATAAATATGCTGTAGCAGTGGATTCGGTTTTAGGCGATTTAGGAAACTGTCTTGTTATTAAAAATAAAAACTCTGTGTTTTCTGCTTTCAAACAGCTTAAAAAGAAAAAGTTGGGTAATGTTAGTTTTATTCCTCTGGATTGTATTTCTAAGCCAGCGAAAGCAAAAGTGAATCTTCCAAAAGATACTGCTGTGTTGGGAAAGGTGTCCGATTATGTTAATTGCCCTGAAAATTTAGCTGGTATAAAGAATTTTTTATTTGGGGATTGCCTGATGGTCAGTAAACTGGATGAGTAGGATGAATCTATTCTGGATGTGTGGAATTGTGTGGATTTGGAAGGGCTTATTTCAATTAGGGGAATCATAAAATTTCAGGATACGGAGAACAATTTGGGTCAAATAGGGCGTCAATCCCGATTGAAAGAACTGGGAATAATGATTTCTAAAATGAATAAAAAAGCAGAAGCATTGACAGGAAAAAAAGAAAAAATAGAAAGAGAAATTTCCGCAGTTGAAAACGAGTTGTTGTCAGGAAAAGAAAACCTACAAAAAATAACAGAAAAATTATCAAAATTGGATGGCGAAATTCGACAGTTTAATTATCAAAGAGAAAAAACAGAGGAAAGGATTCTAGAACATAGTACAAAACAAAAATATTTAAAAGATCTCATTCATCAGTTAAAGGAATCAGGAGAAGAAACAAAAAAAGAATTAGTTATTATTGAAAAAGATATAGAAAAAAAATCGTTAAAATTTTCTCAAACTGAAGAAAAGTTGTTAGGACTAAGAGTTACTCGAGATCAGTTATCTGCAGAAGTTCAGGCTTTGCATATTGATGTACTAAAGCTTGAAAATCAAAGAGAACAATTCCGGATGAAAATGGATACAGCCGAGAAAACTATTAAGGAATTAAAGTTGAGGGATTCAGAAATCAAAAATGAAATTATGGAATTGAATAAAAAACTTGAACGGCTCAATCAAAACATTACAGAAGGGACATCAGCCATTGAAAAAACTGATGGTATTATTTCCGGAACAAAATCCAAATTAGATTTAAAAAATCAGGTCAAGGAAAACACTTTTCATGATGTTGAACAATTACAAAACAAAATTCGGACAGAACAGAAATCTAGAGAATTATTACTAGAAGAAATAAAAGAATCGGAACAAAAACTGATGGAAAATGAGCAGAAAAAGCTTTTAATAATTAACAGGATACGCGAGTTATATGAAGCGGAAATTCCTGAGTATTTGGATGTTCAACTGACAGAAATAGAGCTTCAAGATAAGATTCAAAAAGCTCATCGCAGTATTGAAAATATTGGAGCAGTCAATATGGCTGTTCAATCAGATTATGATGAAGAAACAAACCGGTTACAATTATTGGAGAGACAGCGCTCTGACATTATTCAGTCAGAGGAAAATTTGAGGGAAGCTATTCATAAAATTGATACAATAACTGTTGAAGCGCGAACTGTAAATGACGTAAAAATTTCAGAA
>CAZOUJ010000105.1:5562-5953 GCA_964582955.1 uncultured bacterium | reverse complement strand
CACCATCTTCTTTGTCTGCACAAACTCTCCTGCTTGTATCTGGTAGAGATATACTCCTGCACTTACAGGTCTGCCCATTGAGTCTGTTGCGTCCCACTGGACAGATCTGAAACCGGCCTGTTGGTGGGTGCTTAATAATGTAACAATCTCATTGCCCAACATATCAAATATAGCAAGCCTTATATCGCTGTCTTTTGGTAGGTCATAGCTTAAAGTGGTAATTGGGTTGAATGGATTGGGAAAGTTTTGGTGCAGGTTAAATGTGACGGGGATCACAGGCTCCCTGGTCAGTACAAATCTTTCAGATGATGGAACAGTGATCTCCCCTGTCCCTTCCAGGATATAATCTTTGTCACTGTCCGATGTCAAAACCCAGTTCATGTGTTCATCT
>CAZOUJ010000105.1:0-5552 GCA_964582955.1 uncultured bacterium | reverse complement strand
GGGGTGTCCTCAAAGCGGTATTCGCGAGCTCGTATATCCAATTTGATGTCGTACTTTAGTGTAAGGGTTTCTGATTGGTTCAACACTTTGATCTCACCGGAGTCCACCATATACTTCATGTCCCCGGTAAAACGGGCATCAAAAGCCATGCCGGGAAAAACGGGGGGCAGGCTATAGCTCAGCCATTCATTCTCAGGAATACCTTTCCCGAAGTACAGGTCAACAGAATGTCCATTGTGTGAAAAGGTGAGGCTGTTGGCGTCCGCAGTGCCCTTCGAAAAGGAAAGCTGCCGCGCCAGAGCACCTGCAGTGAGTGTAATCTCACCGACCTCTGTGGCCCTTATCCAGTATCCTTTTCCCGGATGGAGGGTATCTGCATCCGCATAGGAGCCAGTTAATTCGTAGATCGTGCCCGGCACGATAATGCCCTCGGGATCATTAATATTTTCAATGGGAAGGGGAACGGACAGACCGGAAAAAAGATTCCAGTTTTGTGATAGACCTATTGTGAGCTCATTTATTGGATATCCGGAGAATGTTACCGATCCAGCCTCACTAAATCTCAAAAGATAACCTTTACCCAATTCAAGTTCCTCCACTGCCTGGTAGGCCCCGGAAAATTCAAACAGGGTCCCCGGAAGGCTGTTAGGAAACAGACTCTCATAAAATGTTTCGTCACTTTCAACTGCAAGTCCCACAATGTTCCAGTCGGATAAATAGCCCGCTTCCACATCGATCATGTCAGTGTTGATATGGACAATTTTTACCTGAGTAAAACTAATTTCAAAATTGGTGGAACTGGTACTGTTCATATTAACATTCATCATGACACCACCAAACATATCCTGCTAATAAAACTGTCCCTCTCCCAGCTCACTGGGATTCCAATCACACCAGAAATGGGTGGCACCCTGACTCGGCTGTAAGTGGATCTGCCATTCTGTTGTTTCATCTTCCGGAGTAGATGGACGAAAGTCTGTGAAATACCTGTCACCTGATATGCCGTTGAACAGTGCAGCATCAAAAGCCGGAGGCGGAGGGGCTGGAGGTGCGTAGAGGTCAAATCCTTCATCATAGCCGTACGTTGCCTGCGGATTTGTACCAATGGTCAGAGCATAGCCAATATCATCTATCCCGTCATCTATGACATTTATGACAGAAAGAAAATCAAATTCAGGCCATCCGGGACTGTAAAGCGAAAAGTTGTCATCACTGAAATCATAAATGGATGCATCGCTGGTGTCATTGATCTTCAATTTGTATTGTGATGACGGCTCAATGGATTCGGGGATGGACCAGGTATAGCTTCCATCGTTGTAGGTACTGTTTACAATCGTAACATAATTACTGCCATTTTCCCACAGCTGAATCTTTACATTATTTCCAATATTCTCACCGGTCCAGTTAATGGTATGGGAGGATCCGATCTCCCAGTTTTCCCCACCATTTGGAGAAATCACAATAATCTCCGGAACACCTGTAATACTGAAATTATTGTTGCTGTAATCATAGGTTAAACTGTTTGACGTATCGGTGACCTTTACCTTGTAATACACTGACGACTCACACCAGGCGGGGATTGTCCATGAATAATTTCCATCAATTGGAGTGCTGTTTGTTATAGTTCCCACAAGTGATCCAGCCAGGTATAGCTCTATCTCTACATAGCTTCCTGCGTTTTCAGTGTCCCAGGTGATATTTTCACTGTCTCCGATAAACCACTGTTCTCCCCCATTCGGAGTCGTAACAGTAATGTAGGGCTGAGGGGAAGTGGAGCCATCATACGTACCGTCCAGGGTAGTCACATCTAAATCTTCGGGGTCCAGCCAGTCTTTCAGACGTGTTGATGAACTGCTTCCGTCCCAGGCACGCCAAAATTTTCCGTAATAACCATCCCCGGAATCGCATCCTCCGCTGCCACCAGAAAGTTGACCAATGATCCTTCCATTTACATCAAATGCAGGAGATCCTGATGAACCGCCCTCCGTTCCTCCTTCATCCCAGTTAATTCCCCAGTGTGATCCGGCAGGTGAATTTCCTGCATCCCCCCAGTTGATTGGAGGTGAACTGCTGGCATAATCATTATCAAAATTAATCTTTTTGGGATCTCCACCGGGATGATGAACACCGCTCGATACAACGGGAGCGGACGGACTTCGCGTCCAGCCAGCATAAAAAACATCCCACGATTCGTATACATTTCCAGTAATCTCCACAAGGGCAAAGTCCGGATCCATATCATAGGACCGGGAACGCATAATAGAGCCATATGCGTAGGAACCGTAACCGGCATTGGAGGCACCGCAGGTACTGGTTTCATAATTAAAATAGAACCTGAATGTGGCAGGGTTTTCACCCTCCACGCAGTGGTCTGCTGTGAGAAAATAGGGTGTCAAATCCATGCTTGTATTATTGATCATGGCCCCGGAACAGATATAGGCACCCATATCCAGCCAGGCCGCTGCATTCACCTGGTCCTGGTAATTGTTCGCTTCTGGGCACACAACGTTCACACCACAGCTTCTTGTTGGGTTTTGAGTGACATCCATTATATCAAGGTAGTCATGGATCACCTCAAACAGGTGGAGACTAAATTCTTCACTGGTACTGGGAAGAAATAACTCCATAATGATGGTATCCCCCTTAACTAAGGGAGTGGCAAATATTTTATCCGGATTGTTGTTTTGGGAGGTGTATGCACCGTAAATCTCTGATTTATCCGGACCGTACACATGCAGGGTGCTGTTTAAAGGAAGATGAAACCGGTCAAACTCAAGGCTGAGTGCAAATGCATCAGTGCTTATAATTTTTAATCTCCAGATACTGCTGCCGTTGGGTAGTTCCCACCACGATCCAGTATCAGATGGTGACAAATCTATGGTGAACTTATGGCCGTATCGAAACGGTTTCCACGGCGGGCGATTCTCATCTTCTGCAAGCAAAGCATTCACATCCAGATCCGGCATTGTAATGGTGGCAACAGTTTGATCTGGTTGATGAATAAAACTTTTAGGGGGTACATCCTGCCTCAACTGTCCAAACAGACAGGAAAAGGCAGTTATAAAAAAAAGGGAAAGATGTAGTTTAGATTTTATGTTCATAATAACATTAGACTTCCATTTTTATTAAAAAATTCCTTTATTATTCTGAGAAAATAGTGATGTTTTATATAACATCCATAGGATAGTTAAAAGCACAGAAAACAAACCATAGATTTTATCCTAAATCAATGGGGTAAATGTCAAAAAGAATATTCCCGGAAAAAAATCAGAAACCCTTTTGGTGTGAGCCCTATTTCAACAACACCATCTTTTTCGTCTGTACGAACTCTCCTGCTTGTATCCGGTAAAGGTAGACTCCTGCGCTTACAGGTTTACCAAAGGAATCTGAGGCATCCCACTCCACTGACTTAAAGCCCGCCCCTTGAGCGGTGTTGACCAGTTGGGTAATCTCCCTCCCAAGCATATCATAGATACTTAGAGTGACAAGTGCATCCGATGGTAGGTCATACCTGAGAGTTGTTATTGGATTAAATGGATTCGTGTAGTTCTGGTGCAGAGCAAATGTGATGGGGGTCACAGACTCCCTGTGTAGGATAAATCTTTCAGCTGATGGAATCGTGACCTCTCCAGTGCCTTCCAGAAGGTAATTATTACCACTCTCAGATGTTAGCACCCAGTTCATATGTTCACCTGCATCTATATGAACATTATAAGCAATGGTAAGGGTTTCCGTAGTGCTCATTACTTCAATTTCGCCGTAATCTTTCGCAACTCTCCAGCCATCTTCGAATCTTACGTCAAATGAACCAGCAGGGGGGATGGGTGGCAGGCTGTAGCTCAGTCTTTCCCTGGGTGCCATTTCTATCCCAAAGTAGAGATCCATACCATTTATAGTGAGAGTGTTTGCCCTTCCGTTCAGACTATAATCTTTAGGTGTTACCCTTGCCGATCCTTGACCAATAATTGTTACTTCACCATCCTGGTATGCTCTCAGCCAGTAGCCTTTTCCCGGTACCAATTCCTCTGTGGAAAAGTAAGACTCAAAGAAACCAAAAAGAGTGTTTGGTACGATGAGAGTATCAGGGTCATTGATTGAATAGATAGACAGATCAAAATGTAGACCAGAGACCAGGTTCCACCCCTCACTTAAACTAATAGTAAGTTCATCTATTGGGGAACCGGTAATGATTGTGGTGCCAGTGGTGTCAAACCTGAGCCAATAGCCTTCTCCCTGAACCATTATAGAGTCAGGTGTGTAGGCATCATCAAAGAAGAAAAGGGTATTTTCAGTTGCATCTGGGAATATTGTTAGGTAGTATGGATCTTCAACATCAAGGGGGAGTCCAACAAGGTTCCAATCGGTACTATAGTGGACAAGGACAGTACTTGTTTCTGTTTCACCTGCAAGGCATCGGACAAAAAACCCGTAATTCTTACTGCGGTTGTACCGGCCGATTTCTGAGAAATTGTAATACAGTATCCGGTTCCACGCATTGAAATTATTGCCCTCAGTAGAAGACCAAAAGCAGCCGTCGTTGCCCATAAAGTAGTAATTACCATCGATGTAGAAGCGGTAACCACCAGGAAGGCCAGTAAAACCACTTTCATTGGTAGCTCCAGTATTGGGGCTGTTCCAATATTCTGACTCTGGACAGCTTCCCTCTGTGCATTCCTTCAGCTTTCCACCTGCAACGCTTTCTCCGCCTAAATAGTCAGATAATTCTGTATACTCTCCATCCGTAGGTACATGCCAACCTTCGGGGCATACACCAGTTTCTAAATCAATAGCATACCAGTTGTACAAGTTTCCATAGATTTCTGCATTGGATGAGTCATCATCATAAACTGCATAAGCTCCTGTAGAAAGATTAGCCCATTCAGAATTGCTGTATCCTGTTGGAATCTCATCTCCATTTCTGTAATGAGTAACTTTAAGATTCTCTTTCATCCATAATTGGTCACCAATTTGAACAGCCTGATATTCATTCCCATCAATATCTGTTACTACATCATGATAGCAGGAGCCATCGTCTTCTGTTGCGTCTGGGTCGTAGTTTATTGCTGTGGAATCTGTACAGCCCAAAGTTTGATGATAATAATAAGCACCCATATCAGCAATTGTCCCATCAGGGTCATATGGTGAATCTGGGTCTCCTGCATCTATACAGGGCGAGCCCTGCTGAAGATGAAAATTACCACTGTCAGGAGCAACAAAGAGTGGATCTGAGTCTATATTGCTGGTGCCTTCCCAGCCTCCTTCTATATCACTATAGGATACCTCTATGCTTGAACTTTCATCTAGGTAAATTGGATTGCTTGTTTCATAAATTATATCATTACTCACTGTGCCACCACTGGACAGGTTCGCATATCCTACACCATTGGATACAAAAGTATTATTGTTTGACACATACTGACTCTCACTCGCAACCACCGCACCATATCCATCACTATATACTTGGGTAATCAGATTATTGCGGATGATGCAATTGCTCCCATCAAGGATAGAAATAGCAGCACAAACCCAGCAATAGCCCATAGACGTATTTA
>CAZOUJ010000104.1:574-5969 GCA_964582955.1 uncultured bacterium | reverse complement strand
CAAAAGCAGGTATAGTTGCTACTAGGTATCACAATGGTCAGATTAAATGTTCATTTTTACCTGAGAAAGACTATGACACCAATGATGATTATTTAATAGCTGCGAAAACTTTTTACTATTCCCCAAAAATGGATCATAAAGTAATGTTGGATCGTGAATATAATTATGGTGTTAATGGGAATTATGTTGAATGGTATGAGGATAGTGGTAACATATTAAAATGGGTATACTACTATGAGCATTCCCCTCAATGGTATTGGGAATGGTATGAAGATTCAGACCCTGAAACCAAAAACGGAGCAATTAAAATTCCGTCATATAATCCAGAAGACTATGATGAGGAGAAATTGTGTGGATCGGGACAACAAATTAAAATTAAGGGACAGTTCAAAGATAATGAAGATACGCACGAATTAGAGAAAGATGGAGAATGGATTAAATGGAATGATAGCGGAGAAAAAATATTAAACGTGCTTTATAAAGATGGGAAAATTAAGGATGTTGTTAACAAATTTTATTATGATTCAGATCCACTCCCCTGCTACGAAGACTATCACCAAGAAAAAAGAGATTGTGGTGACTGTGCGGGTGAAGAAATTATTAAGTGGGGCCCAGATATGGTTAATTACGATCACCCATTGTCTAAATAGATATGCTTGCCTGACCCAATTTATGTAAAATGGTGGGATGGGGTAATATACGAAATCGTTATAAATCAGTTTTCATGAAATAAAAACAAAGGGTATCAAGCCAAATATTGGAATTGAGATTTTAAATAGTCTAATTTCCCACCCTTAATTGAAATACTGAGGATACAGTGGGTGCATTTTAAAAAATAGTCTTGAGGAAATTTTATGAAATTTGATACGAAAATTGTCCGAGCTGGAATTGACCCGGACTCTACAACCGGAGCTATTGTCCCTCCTATATACCAAACAGCTACTTATGTTTTACCGGAAGTCGGAAGAGATCTGGGTTTTGATTATACCCGGTCTGCCAATCCCACTCGGGAAATATTGGAAAACAATCTAGCTGCCATAGAAGGAGGAAATTTCGGAACCTGTTTTGCAAGCGGAATGTCTGCTGTGGACAGTGTGCTAAAATTATTGAACAAAGGGGACCATGTGGTATGTTCCGATGATGTGTATGGAGGTGTTTCCCGACACTTTAATAGAATTCTGGTGAACTACGGGTTGACCTTTACTTATGTGGATTCGTCCAGTCCGGAAAATGTGGAGAATGCCATCACATCTGATACTAAACTCCTTTGGGTGGAAACACCTACAAATCCCTTACTGAAAGTCACTGATCTGCATGCTATGTCAAAGATTGCAAATGACCACGGAATCTTATTCGGTGTGGATTCCACTTTTGCCACACCAGTTTTTCTGCGTCCCTTTGAATTTGGCGCTGATATTGTCATGCACAGCACCACCAAATATATAAGCGGTCATAATCAGATCATCGGGGGAATTATAATTACCAATGATAAAGAAATACATGAGAAAATGAAGTTTGTCCAAAAGACGATTGGTGCTGTTCCAAGTCCATTTGACTGCTGGCTCACTCTTTTAGGTGTTAAGACCCTGCATATCAGAATGAAGCGTCATGCTTCTAATGCGCAGATAGTGGCAGAATTCTTAGAGTCACACCCTCAGGTTAAAAAAATTACCTATCCTGGACTAGAATCCCACCCACAGTATTCAGTTGCAAAAGAACAAATGGATGGGTTCAGTGGGATGATTTCCTTCGAACTGAAAGATGGAATTCCTGCAGGCAAAACATTGATGAATTCTGTAAATCTATGTTCATTGGCTGAAAGTTTGGGAGCAGTGGAAACCATGATCACTCATCCTGCTACCATGACACATGTGGATGTTCCGGAAGATGAACGCCACGCAAGAGGACTAACAGATGGACTGGTTCGTATCTCAGTGGGGATTGAGGATGTGGATGATATAATTGACGATCTGAAACAAGCTTTGGAAAAGTGTTGATATTAGGAAACAATGAAAAAATACACTAAAATAGATACAAAACTCATCCATTCCGGGGAACCAAAACCAAGGATTGGCGGAGCAGTATCCCTACCCATTTTTCAAACAGCCATGTACGAATATGAAGAGGAAGACAGCTATCATGATATAAAATATATTCGCCTAAACAACACACCGAATCACATTGCTTTACAGAAAAAACTTGCTGCCTTGGAGAATGCGGAATCATCCCTTGTGACAGCCAGCGGGATGGCAGCCATTACCACTTCCCTCCTTACCTTTCTTGGAAAAGGAGATCATTTTCTTATTCAAAACACACTTTATGGAGGTACTCATACTTTTGTTAATCACGAACTTGAAAAGTGGGGGATATCCTTTGATTTTATTGATGGCACTTCTTCGGATGAATGGGAGGGGAAACTTCGTCCAGAGACAAAAGTTATTTATGTTGAATCCATGACCAATCCACTTTTGCAGGTTACTGATTTGAAAGCGGTTACAGCATTTGCAAGAGAACACAACTTGATTTCCATTGTAGATAACACATTTCCTTCTCCTATTAATTTCCGTCCATCTGAGTGGGGCTTTGATTTATCATGTCACAGCTGTACAAAATATTTAAACGGTCATTCCGACATTGTAGCCGGATGTGTCATAGGTTCCGCTGAACTCATTGGAAAGATAACCCACCAATTAAATCATTTAGGAGGGACTTTAGATCCCCATGCGTGTTTTCTTTTGCACCGGGGAGTAAAAACTCTTGCCCTGCGGATGGCTCGCCATAATAAAAGTGCTTTCAAAATAGCACAATTTCTTGAAAATCATCCTGAAGTAGAACGGGTAAACTATCCCGGACTTGAAACGAATCTTTATAATAAGTCTGCAAAAGAACTATTTGACGGATTCAGTGGGATGCTCAGTTTCGAGCTAAAAGGAGGGTTGGAATCCGCGAATAATTTTTTAAAAAAAGTAACGCTCTCAGTTATTGCTCCAAGTTTAGGAGGGGTTGAATCCCTGATAACTCTGCCTGCAACATCACACTCAGGAATGAGTCCGGATGAGCGGCAAAGGGTTGGGATTTCTGACAGCCTGGTAAGAATGTCAGTGGTGATTGAGGATGGAGATTACCTCGTTGCCGATTTAGAACAAGCACTAAGGTAACAGAGAGAAAAAGCAGAACATTATTATTTATCACAGGTTTATCAGAACACACGATGCGTTATACTAAACTGTGTTTGATTTATTTTGGGATTTAATGCAAACTATTAAGAAATAATATGCGATTAAACTTAATAATTTTATCGATTTCAGCTTCGATAATTCTATGTCAAATAATCACAAATGGAAATAATACTATGGATCAAAAAAATAAAACTGATAAAGAATGGAAAGAATCTCTGTCTCCTATAGCATACAATATCCTTCGTAAAAAAGGGACAGATCCTCCCGGAACGGGTAAATATTACCACCATGATGATGATGGGAATTATTATTGTGTAGGGTGCGGAAATCTTCTGTTTGAATCCAAAACTAAATATGATTCCGGTTCAGGATGGCCTAGTTTCTGGGCTCCTGCTGAACGGGATGCGTTAATTGAAGAAAATGATTTTAGCCTGTTCATGAAAAGGATAGAAATCAAATGTTCAAAATGCGAAGGACATTTGGGGCACGTGTTTGAAGACGGGCCAAAACCTACTGGACTAAGATATTGTATTAATAGCTCGGCCCTACAATTCAAAAATATATCTGATCAAAAATAGTAGTCTATTTTCAAGATAAATTTTATGTCAAACATCAGACATTTTTTAATTCTATCATCCATTTGCACACAGCTAATTGGAATGTCTATTTCTGGTTTTGTCCGGGATAAAAGTACCGGAGAACCTTTACCCTATACAAATGTTGTTATTTTAGAAAATCAAATGGGAACGTCCGCTGATGTAAGTGGATATTATATTTTACCGAGAACGACCAGTGGAAATTACACATTGAGGTTTATGATAATTGGGTATAATACTGTTGAGAAAAAGATTGATATCACCACTCAAAATATTCGCATTGATTTAGAATTAGAACCTACGGCAATTGATTTGGAGCAAGTAACGGTATCTGCTGAAAGAATGAGATTTGAAACCCGAGTGGACGTCAGCAGGGTAAATTTGACCAATCAAGAAATTCGTAGAGCTCCTGCGTTCATAGAGGCAGATGTTTTTAGAACTCTTCAATTGCTCCCAAGTGTCAGTTCAAGTAATGATTTTAATGCAGCACTAATCGTACGTGGTGGTAGCCCAGATGAAAATCTCATTCTTCTGGATGGTACAGAAATCTATAATCCCTATCATATTGGTGGAGTATTTTCTACTTTTAATGCAGATATGATTTCTGATTCTGAGTTTCTGGCAGGTGGTTTTCCCTCAAACTATGGAGGCCGGCTTTCATCGGTTCTTAATATAACAGCAAGAGAGGGAGATTCAAAAAATGGTAGACTCTCAGAGAAAAATCCCATTAAAAAATACTGGGATATTAGTAAAGGTTCTGGGAATATTAGTCTTTTATCAGCCAAGTTTCTTGCCGAGGGAGCTCTGTATAAAGGTTCATGGATGATATCTGGAAGACGGACTTATTTTGACAAGTTTGTTTCGCTCTATTATGATTATAAGGATGAAGAGGAGCCCGGCAACTATTATTTTTGGGATACTCATATAAAATTGAAGATGGAATCCAATCAAAACAACCAATTCATATACAGTCAATTTTCGGGCAAAGATAATTTAGTTTTGGGGTTGGAAGGGCTTGCAAACATTGATTTTGATTGGGATTGGGGGAACCGGACACAAAACATTACTTGGAGATACATTCCAAACAATAATTATATTGTAACCACAGGGTTGTCAAAAACACAATATGATTTTGATGTTGATTTTGAAATTGATTTTAATCCAAGCACAGGTACGGTTGATACAAGCACAACTGATTTATCATCAGGTTCTACAGATCTTGATTTATTTCTGGATAACCTAGTTGAAGATGTCGATCTAAATCAGAAAATTAAATTTATTATTACTAATGATATTTCACTTGATGCAGGCTGGCAGATTAAGCACCTTAATCTAGATTACAGAGAAATATTTTCAGGTCAACAGGTAACCAGTATACAGTCACAGCCGAAGATTTACAGTAGTTTTATTAATATGATGCTGAAGACGAGCACATTGTTATTCATTAATCCGGGAATTAGAATATCAAAATACAATAGATATGATAGATTGCTAATAAACCCAACACTTGGAATAAAATTTAATCCCATTTCAGATCTTGCTCTGAAAGCCAGTGTTGGAAGGTATTCTCAGTTTTTGTTTACTGTGAATCGGGAAGATGAATTACTGAGAATTGTTGTT
>CAZOUJ010000104.1:0-564 GCA_964582955.1 uncultured bacterium | reverse complement strand
ACTATTATTTTTTTCTAATTCATAAGACTGTTTGGGTGATGCTTCATGCGTCTTCGTCGAGAATAACTGCCAGTATGAGAATCAGAGTAGCTCTCTTCATCGGGTCTCTTTTTGTCACAGTTTCTGTGATTCGGGATGATGAATTGCTGAGTATTGTTGATTTCTGGCTTCCTATTCCTGATGGTGAAAAGCCTCAAGAGTCTGATCATTTGATTCTTGGAGCTGAGTATTGGATCAGTACCGGGAACACAATATCCCTGGAGACATATTTTAAATCTTATTCCAGTATTTATGATCTCAATCCCGCTCCAGATTACACCAATATTGAAGAAACATTTTCCCTCTCAGGCACAGCTGAAGCATATGGTCTAGAATTCTTGTATCGTTTCAATAAAAATAAGCTAAATGGATGGGTCAGTTATGCCTTTTCAAATATTAGAAGATCAGTGGACTTGAATTCAGATACATTTCTTGATGAAGACAAAGAGATATACCCTGCAAAATATGATAAGCCCCATACATATAATTCTTTACTGAGCTATCAAATCAATGAAAAATATTCTT
>CAZOUJ010000103.1:0-6037 GCA_964582955.1 uncultured bacterium | reverse complement strand
GGTGTTATTTTTTTCATGTTTTCTCCTGTGACTAATTAAAAAAATGAATAATGATCTATTAACTATTTTATATTAATATCTCAATGACAAACAGCTTAATCCTCCATCCAATTTCCTGAACTCCGAAACCTCTAAAGTTCTTACAAAAAATCCGGCCTTTTCAACCTTCTCCATTGTTTTTGGAAATCCTTTCGGTATAATGATAGTTCCATTTACTGAAATAGAGTTGGCTGCATATCCTTCTCCCGATCCCGTTGTAATTATGGTAAACCCTTTGAAGTAATTACTATTTATTGTTTCCGAATCAATCAATATATAATTGTTCCCCAGATAGGATACAGCAGATTTTAAATGTAACCCTTTATTCACAGGAATAATCGAACCGATTTTTCCATATTTGGATAAAATGTCTATTAACTGTTCTGCCCCGGATTGGGTCGTCCGTTCAGAAATCCCAATGTAAAAGTTATTTTCCACCTCCAAGAAATCGCCACCATCCAGTGTACCGGAACCTACAATTTTTTCTATTTCGCTAAACTCTTCCTTAAGAAGTTATCCAATAGCGTAAATCTCTCCTTTTCGCGATTTTGCACCAGGATTTGTAATAATTGCACAAGGGGGTGCCAGAATTGCTGTATCTTCAACAAAAGTTGAGTCGGGGTAATTTTCATCGGGTGGTAACACCAATATATCCAAACCCAAATCTTCCAAAAGTTTTACATAGTTATTATGCTGCTGGAAAGCTTTTTGTCGGTTTGGTTTGTTTAAAGATGTAGTTGTGATTCCATAGATAACATTTTTACAGGGTGGACACACAATTGCGTGGGTGAAATACATTAAACTATTTTTTGAAATTGAATCATTTATCCCTTATTAAAGGATAAATAAACAATGTCAATCAACTTCAGAAAGATTGACCAGCTTTATTCCTTTCTGCTCTGCCAGGGAGGTTATATGGGTGTCTCGATAAAATTCACCATAATAGATTGCTGAAATACCTGCGTTGGCGATCATTTTAAAACAGTCATAACATGGAGACGCGGTAACATAAATTTCCGAGTCAACAATGCGAACTCCGTTCCTGGCAGCCTGTACAACGGCATTGGCTTCCGCATGAATGGTGCGAACACAGTGTCCGTTTTCCATTTCATGACCAATTTCGTCACAGTGTTGCATTCCCCGAACACTCCCGTTGTATCCTGTAGATAAAATGGTTTTTTCCCGAACGATCACAGCGCCAACATGCTTTCGGTCACACGTGGACCGTGTGGCAACTTCATTGGCAATATTCATGAAATATATCTCCCAGGAAGCTCGATCGCTCATAAAACAATTTCCGGAATGGGTTTTGTTTCTAACTCAGACTCTTCGTTGGAATGCCTTTTTAAAATTTCTACAGTATTTTTTAAAGATTGAATGAACCGCTTTATATCTTCTTGTGAATTATAGACAGCAAAACTTATCCTTGCGGTTGCAGGCACTCTAAAATGTTTCATCAATGGTTGCGCGCAATGGTGTCCCACACGAAATGCAATTTCATCTTCGTTCATAAACATAGCTAAATCCTGAGGGTGAATTCCTTCTATAATGAAACTAATTACATTTTCACTGGGATTTCCCGAATGAAATAAATGAATTCCGGAAATCTTATTCATTTCCTCAAGAGCGAATTGAGTCAATTGAATTAACCTATTTTCAATAATGTTTAATCCAATTTCACTTAAAAACTCCACGGCTGCACCAAGTCCCACAGCCTGAGCAAAATATGGAGTCACCGCTTCAAATTTCCAGGGTGGATCATTCCAGGTTGACTCCTGAATTGTGACCCTGTCAATCATTTCTCCACCGCCCTGGTAGGGCTCCATCTCGTCCAATACATTTTTTCTGGTGTACAAGACTCCGACACCCGTTGGACCATACATTTTATGACCTGAAAAAGCGAAAAAATCACATCCTAAATTATTCACATCAATAGGGAGGTGAGCAATGGATTGGGCACCATCAACAAGTAACACTGCATTAGTGTTTTGTAGTTTTTTTGAGATGGCTTTGATAGGATTCACGATTCCGGTTACATTGGATTGGTGTGCGAGCGCAACTATTCTTGTCCTGCCAGTTAAAAGTGAATCCATTGAATCAAGGTCCAATTTATGGTCATCTGTCAATGGTATAGCTTTTAATACCGCTTTTTTCCGTTTCGCCAATAATTGCCAGGGAACAATGTTTGAATGATGTTCCATTTCGGAAATTAGGATTTCTTCACCCTCATTCAGGTTTGAATCTCCCCACGCAGAAGCAACAAGATTAATGGCTTCTGTTGTCCCCTTTGTAAAGATAATTGAGGAGGAATCATCTGCTGAAATAAAATTTGCTATTTCCTGCCTGGCTCCCTCATATGCTTCTGTAGATTTCTGACCCAGAGTGTACAGACCTCGATGTACATTGGCATTAATCTCTTTATAAAATTGTTGAATTGAGTTAAGAACTGAATCCGGTTTTTGGGTTGTAGACGCATTATCCAAATAAACTAGGTTTTGATGATGGTCAGAACGAAAAATAGGAAAGGATTTCCGGATATCCTGTACAAAGGTATTCACTAGAGCATGCCCATTTGAAGTTTTGCAGATTCCGACACCATATCCATATTCCACTGCGGCTCCCACACCAGTTCAACATCCGCAAGCTCAACACTATGAATCGCCTCAACCTTTCGCTTTACATCTTCAGCGATCACAGGTCCCATTCCGCATCCCGGTGCAGTTAGTGTCATTTTGATATTAACACGATGATTTTCATTTTCCAACTCCCACACACGGCAATCATAGATCAACCCCAAATCTACAATGTTTACAGGAATTTCTGGATCATAACAGGTTTTTAACTGGTCCCAAACCAGTTGTTCATGGAACGGCTGGTTCGCACTAATGGAATCTTCCTGGGACTTCTCCGTTTTTTTCCCCAGGGCATCCGCGTTGGAAGAAGCAACCTGTGCCATATTACCCTGAATTAATACGGTATAACTACCACCCAGGGCCTGTGTTATTTGGACTAGTTCACCTTTTTTTAGGGTGATTTTATCACCAGAAGGAACAAGATTTGCTTCCACATCCCGCGTCAATCTGACTTCTTCATTTTCAAACATAAAATATCCTTTTTTATCTTATCCAGTGCCAAGCTGAATCCATTTATTCTTTGGCTTGAAATTGATCCGTTCAACCCCACAGTATCAAGAATCTTGCTTCCATCTATGGAATTAATTGTTTTTATTGACTCTCCATCACAAATATTCGATAGTACACTTAATAATCCTTTTACAATTTGGGCATCAGAGTCCGTTCTGAAAAAATAGGTTCCATTATCATATAAATCAGTTACTACCCAAGCCTGAGAAGTGCATCCGTAAATTTTGTTTTTATCATTTCTCTCTTCCGGCAAAAGCACCTGAGATTTTTTTCCCATATCCATGAGTTGAATGTATTTATCCTTGGGATTATCAAACAGATCAAATACATCTTTCAATTCACTGAGTTTTTCTGAAACCGTCATGGTCTCAGCCAGGATTGAAATAAATTTATTAAATAATCAAAGATGTTTTTATTCTTGACCAATTCTAATTCTTCCAATGCAAATCCTCTGATCATCAGCGCTTTGGATGATTGAATATCTAATCCTCTCGAGCGGAGATAAAAAAGAGCTTCCTCATCCAACTCTCCTGTTGTAGAGGCATGAGCACATTTTACATCATCCGCGTTAATCTCCAATTGAGGATTTGAATTCATTACAGCTTTTTTGGACAAAAGTAAGTTTTTATTGGATTGTCTCGCATCTGTTTTCTGTGCTCCTTTACTAACAACGGTTCTACCATTAAATACACCGCTGGAGTTGTCTCTTAGAATGGATATAAACGATTGGCTGCTCTGACAATTTGGGGCAATATGGTTTATTTTTATATTAATATCGGAATGATTTTCTTCGTCCAATAAGGTCAATCCATTTAAATCACATTCCGACCCTCTCCCATTTAATTCGCAATGAATATTTGTTCTTCCAAGTTGGCCGCCAACAGCAAACTGAAAAAAAGAATAGTGACTATCAATTTCCTGATTCACAACAAGATTATCTATGTTGAGTGTACCAGTAGAATTGGATTGAATTCGAACATGATCTACAAAGGAATTTGGTCCTAATGATAGGAAAACAGATTCATTTTGGAAGAACGATGTTGCATCACCCACATGGTGCTCTATAAATGTCAAGGTACTAGACTCTTTTACGTCTATATATATCCTAGGGTTGACCATAACACTATTTTCTCCATTTGAAATAAAAAGTATTCGAACAGGAGTTTCCACAACAGTGTTTGGTTCAACGACAAAACACATTCCAATATCCATAAATGCAGTATTTAAATGATCAAAAGGGGAGTATTCTGCGCTATCTATTTTACCATTCTTTTGCTCAATATATTCAATCCCACTCATGAGTTGAATGCCCTCTGGAACAGAAGAGATTTTTTCCTGATAGTGTCCATTATAAATAACAATTGTATCAATTCCATTGACCTCATAAGGAGAAATGTCCAGAATTGAATTAGGCGTGTCCTGAATTTCTGAAATGCGAAACGACTCATTTTTGAGATAAGATAAATTGGTAAATCTCCAATCCTCCCATTTTTGTGAGGGGAACCCCGTACCAAGGAATTTTGAAAATGCATCTTTCCTCATGGACTTGACCTCATGTGAAAAGTAAGCCCGGTTTATTAATTTGTCGAATTCGGTTTGAAAGTGGGATAGACTCATGATTCGATCCAACCATACCCTTTTTCCTCTAGAATCTGTGCCAGTTCCGGTCCCCCGGATTTAACAATCTTTCCCTCAATGAGAATATGGACTTTATCCGGTTTCACATAATTAAGCAATCTGGGGTAATGGGTAATGATGATGAACGAACGGTCTGGTGTTTTACAGTTTTGAATATTTTGTGCTATTATTTTCAGAGCATCAATATCCAGCCCAGAATCGGTTTCATCCAAAATAGCTAAATCCGGTTCAAGCATGAGAAGTTGAAGAATCTCATTGCGTTTTTTCTCTCCACCAGAAAATCCATCATTGACTGCCCTTTTAATAAAAGAGGAATCAAGATCGACCAACTCAAGTTTTTCTTTTATCTGTTTTAAAAATCCGGCTGCATCCAGTTCCTCTTTTCCCAGATACTTCATCTTTGCATTCACAGCTTCCTTTAAAAAATAGGTAATATTGACCCCCGGGATAGCAACTGGATATTGAAAGGAAAGAAAAATTCCTTCCAACGCTCTTTCTTCGGGAGATTTCCCATTCAAATCCATTCCCTTGTAGATAATGGATCCATTGGTTATTTGGGCAGTTTCTTTACCAGAAATAACGTTAGCCAATGTACTTTTTCCGGAACCATTCCTTCCCATTATGGCATGAATCTCTCCCGGTTTTACATCTAAATTAATTCCCCGTAAAATCTCCTTCTTAGCGATAGAACATTTTAAATCTTTTATTTGTAACATATTATTTTACTTTTGAGATAAAGATTAAATATTAGCCGACACTTCCCTCAAGACTCACCTCCATGAGTTTATTTGCTTCCACAGCAAATTCCATTGGAAGTTTTGCAAAGACATCCTTGCAAAACCCGTTGACAATTAGAGATACAGCATTTTCTTCAGAAATTCCTCGTTGATTACAGTAAAATATCTGGTCCTCACCTATGTTGGAAGTGGTGGCTTCATGTTCCATGCGAGCTGTGGGATTTCTGACATCAATATAGGGAAAAGTATGCGCACCGCATTCGCTTCCAATAAGGATGGAATCACATTGGGAATAATTTCTGGCATTCTCTGCATTTTTCATAATTTTTACTTCACCCCTATATGTATTTTGGCTCTTACCAGCAGAAATTCCTTTTGAAATAATGGTACTTGATGTGTTTTTTCCCAAATGTATCATCTTTGTTCCTGTGTCCGCCTGTTGATAATAATTTGTCAGTGCTACAGAATAAAATTCTCCTG
>CAZOUJ010000102.1:4745-6040 GCA_964582955.1 uncultured bacterium | reverse complement strand
CAATTGGGGAAGTAACAATTTTCTGGAAGGAATGCGGGAACTACTTAATTCAAGTATTAAAGAAGCCAAATTGCATTTCTTTGGAAGGCAATTTTTACAGAAGGGATGTATCCGAGCGGTTAAGGATCGAATCAGACTGCAGAAAGCTTTCCAGAAAAATCAGGAAATTTTAAATACACCCATTGAAAAGCCCGTGTTTGTTCTTGGTTTGCCCAGAACTGGAACTACTTTTTTACAAAACCTGCTTTTCCAGGATGATCACTTCCGTCATCTGCACTATTGGGAGCAGGTAGCAGTTGGGCCCCAGCCCACTCATGAAAATTTGCAGGATAATTACATTATCAAATCCTGTGTTTCCTTTGTTGAAAATCTAAAAACTATAGCACCGGAATTTTTTATTGCGCATGAGATAAATCCCTATGGTCCAGAAGAATGTAACGGACTTATGGAACGAAATTTTACCAGCATTATTTATTTCATGTTCAGAAATATTCCTTCCTATATAGATTGGTTCCAAACCCACGATATGACCGAAACATATGATTATCACAAACAGCAACTGCAGTTCTTAGGTTACCATTTCAAGAAAAAACAATGGGTGCTAAAGGCACCCGTTCACCTGTTTTTTCTGAAATATCTTTTTAAAACATACCCTGACGCGCGAATTTTGCACCTGCACAGGGATCCGTTAGAATTAGTACCATCCATGGCAAGCTTGGTTGTCATTTCCCGTCAGATACACTCCAACCATGTGGACGCTGAAGAAACCGCAGATCAAATCCTAGATTGGGTGAGAAAGATTATAACAAATTCCATTGCTTTCAGAAATGAACATGGTTCGGATCGATTTCTGGATTTGTCTTATAATGAATTGGTAAGGGATCCAATGAATACATTAAATCAAATCTACAAATGGCTCGGTGTTAATATTAATAATGAAATCCAATCCAATATCTCTTCCTGGCTTGAAAATAGCAAGCGGAAAAGAGTGGGAAAGGCCCATCATTATTCACTGGAGCAGTTTAATCTAACTGAAAAAATAATCCAGAACACGTTTAGCCATTACTATGATCGATATGCATATTATATTTAATGGCCGTCAATTATTCTTCCAGTCTTTTAAAAAAGTTGTGCGAAATAACAAACATCTCTGCTGTTATTCAATTTGCTTTGGATACTATTCAGGAGCATTGATTCGGGCAAAGCCCGGGTAGGTAAGACTGCCCAGATATAGAACACCGTTCTTATCTTCTACACTGGTATTGGGAGAAAATGAAATCGGATATTGATACTGA
>CAZOUJ010000102.1:0-4735 GCA_964582955.1 uncultured bacterium | reverse complement strand
AGATTATGGATTACCCTCCCAGTGCCATCAATCCCCAAAACAAATGCGTGCCTGTCTGGTGCAGGCTGAATGGCTTCCGGCAAGCGCAGAATAATTTTCCGCACGAATGGTTTATCGGCCAGATTTTCAATGATCTTTTTCCTTAGGGCCGGCATGGCTATCCAGTAAGTACCCTTTCCATTTGAGGAAATGCCATCGGGGAATCCTGGTAAATTGTCTAAGAGTATTTCTGAGTGGCCGGCTTTATCTCCCTTTAGCCAATATTTCTGCACCCGGTATTTGGACGTTTCATTGACCAAAACAAATTCACCATCCGGACTGATAGCGATACCATTGGCAAAATATAGATCGGACAATAAAGTTGTTGTTTTTTTTGTTTCAGGGTCATATTCCAGCAGACGACCATAGGGTTGGTGGGCCATAAGGTCCAATCGATAATCATGAATACCGTACCGGGACGATGCATCAGTAAAATAGATTTTGCCATCTGCAGCCACATCCACATCATCAGTAAGCTTAAACGGAGTACCATCCACTGCGGTTGTAAGAGTGGTCAGATGACCATCCTGATCCGCACGCAGCAACCCCTTATTGGCATCGGCAATGATCAAGTTTCCTTCACCGTCAAAATCCATCCCCAACGGTCGTCCCTGTGTATTCACAAATACATTCAGGCTATTTCCACGCACATCATATTTGATGATCCTGCCATCATCATATCCTGCATACATATTTCCTGCCTCATCCAGAGCGATATCTTCCGGACCGATACCGTCTCCAATACCAAGGATTTCTACATCCTGTAAATAATCATTTGGCCCGAACTGTCCCTTCATTTCAGGTGCCTTCTGCGCTTGCCAGACAGCAGGATCTGCATCAACCGGCCAGAACAATAAATAAACCATAAAAAGGCAAATAAAAACCAATATTGCTTTTGTTGGTTTCCTCATTTTATCTGAGTGCTTAAAGTGTTTTTAACATATTTTTATCAAGGATAGAAGATACGGTCACCAGTCCGGAGAACAGCGCACTGCTTACCCCTACTGTTAACATATCCTGCCCTGTGAGGTACAGACCCTTTATTTCAGTCCTTGGCCTGAGCCAGCGCTGCCTGAACCTTTTTGGTGTATGGTCGATTCCGTACATTTCACCCATTGGATAATTTGCCAAACTTTTCACTGTCAGAGGTGTGGAAAGTTCATAATAGTCCAGCGCATCTTTTGCTTCCGGTACATGCTTAAAAACCTTATCTAGGATTCGCTGACAGAGCATTTCCTTTTCCGCTTCGTATTCATCACCCCTTTTTTTCCAGGCACCATCTTTCCATTTATCCCACCAGCTCCAATGGGCCAGAGTTATGGCCTCCATGGTAGCGTTATTTGGATATTTTTCCTGGTAAACTGGATCTTTTGCGGAAGGAAATGAAACATACACTACAGGGAACTCCGCCCCCTGATCAGATTGATAATTTGACACATTTTTATCATGATCATAACCGGGATAGATCCAGAGGTTGGTATTTTTTATCCTCAGGTCATGTGCAGACTTGTTCAGGCCCATAAAAAGACAGATAAAACTTTCGGTCTGCTTAACTTTTTTTAAACGCTCCCCGAATTTTTTGGAATAAGGATGATTACGCAGGAACCTGCCATAGGTATTCAAAATACCGCTGCTACTGATGATTATGGGTGCTGATATCTCATCACCATTTTCGAGTATAACAGACTCTGCACGTCCTCTCTTCACACAAATTTCATCCACTCCGGCATTTACGGCAACCTTACCACCGTGTTTTTCGATCACATCTGTAACCGTTTCCGCAATCCTGCGAGCCGACCCTATCGGGTAGTTTCCACCATCTAAATAATGACGAGCCACCATGGCATGCATAGCAAAGCTGCTCTGCCTGGGTGGTAATCCATGGTCTCCCCATTGCCCCGTTAAAACACCCACCAACTTTTTATTATTTGTGAGTCCACTGATTACATCATAAGTTTTTTGCCCTGCAAATGACATGAACTTTCTACTCATAAATGGATAGGATAGACTACTGATCAGGTTTGGGAGTGCTTTATTTCCGAAATAGGACACCCCGCTCTTGACCGATCGATCAATGAGCTGAAGGTAATCCTGAATGGCCTGTTTTTCATCAGGGAAATGATCAGATAATTCTTTAATAAATCTTGTTTTCGGACAGATGAAATTATAATGTTTGTCCGGGAAAATGATACGGTCGTAATTATCATCCATTTTATGCCATTTCAATTCACCATCGGAGATACGGTCAAATAGTCTTCGTATTGGTGACCATGGTTTGTGTACTTCTCCAATATAATGAATTCCCACGTCCCACTCGTAATTATTACGCCTGAATGTGTGGGTCCAGCCTCCGATCTTGAAATGTTTCTCCAGAAGCAAGACCTTTTTTCCCTCCTGTGCGAGAAGCGCAGCACAGGTAAGTCCGCTCATGCCGGACCCTATTATAATTGCGTCATACTGTTCTCTTGCCAGCTCAGACCTATAGCCGGGCCATTTTTTTAGAGCCATTTAATTTCCTGTTTTAAAAGTGTGAGGGAATTAATTTACATAGTTTTTGTTGGCAATGGTTAATAAATTTCTTTGTGAGATGATGGATAGATCGGGCAATGAAATGGTTCATTAAATGTATAAAAAACTATACTCTTTTTACAGGAAGAGCTAGTAGAACCGAGTTTTGGTATTTTCTTTTATATTGGGCAATATTTTATGTAATTATAATTGCCATTGATAGAGTGTTAGGGCTCAATTTTATTAATCTTAAAGCATTGCCCTTCTCTGAATATATACCATTAGCAAATCTTTATGAAGATGTTGGACTGTTAACTGTACTATACAGGCCTTTGACTATTCTTCCATCTTTAGCAGTAATATCAAGAAGATTACATGACACAAATAGAAGTGGCTGGTGGTGTTTAATGTGCGTTACACCTCTAGTTATTATCCTTATCATTTTTCTTTGCAAAAAAAGTGATGAAAGTGAAAATCAATATGGCGTAATTCCCGCTAATTAGCGAGTAGGTGAGTATAGTTCCTTGAACAAATAAAATCAAAATATATACTCTTTCACACAAAAAAGAAGAGTGGTCAGGGGAGTGAATTTTAGTCTATAACAATCCACTGAAATAGACCGCGTAAAATATTCTACAAAATACTTATGGGAATGATCCTTCGTATGTATGTTCTGAATCGTTTGACTATACTGACCTTTGAATCCGGATTAAAACTTTTAGTCACTTCCCATGAATTCTCAGGTTGTAGTTCTTTTTCCATTAATAACTTAACATTTTCGGAAATTTCATGTGAATAAATGATAGTAACACATTCAGTATTTAGGTTAGCACTCCTGGGGTCAAGATTAAACGTTCCAATTACTGTAATCTTACTATCAATTACCATTGACTTAGCATGAATAGCAAAAATGGGTGAATAATCTAATTCTTCCTGTAGATCATCATACATTATTTCTTTACGAATCTGTGCATCAGGTTTATACTCAAAAATGAGCGCTCCGGTATCAAGTATTCTTTTGCGATTTCGCTGATATCCACTGAAAGCATCAATGTTATCAGTAGATGCAAAACTATTCGTTAGTATTTTTATTTTCACACCTCGCACGCCTGCATTCTTAAATAGACCCAAACTTAGATCAGAGGTAACGAGATAGGGTGATTGAATAAGAATTTCATTTTGAGCCTGTTCGACCAGTTCTATCAGGGCAGTGGTTGTAATCCCACCACCCCACATTTCATCATCATGAATATTCTTGCCTGGAATATCTGATACGAATGCAACACTGTCCACCCAAATCAGTTTGTCTGATGACTTGATCTCTTCAAAAGTAGCTGGAATACTCTTGATCCTGTTTCTTATTTGCGGCCAAAAATTATCAGGGTCGCACGCATAATCATGGAGTCTTTTATATACTGACTGAAAGTCATATTCTT
Organism: uncultured bacterium; assembly: GCA_964582955.1. Lineage (GTDB taxonomy): Bacteria > Fidelibacterota > Marinisomatia > Marinisomatales > AB-629-J13 > AB-629-J13. Next base: position 752 of record CAZOUJ010000102.1, on the reverse strand, counting down.
TATCTGAAAGTTTTACTAGTTCAGATATTGGCTTGCTTATTTCATCGTTCCAGAACTGATCAAATGAATCCTGGATATCATCACTCGCCTCGCCGATTAAAAGTACATCTCTATCCCTAAAATTATACTCATGGTCATAATCAAAGTATTCATCTGCGATGTTTCTCCCTCCCGTTATAGAAATTTTACCATCAACAATAAATGTCTTGTTGTGCATACGCTGATTAATGCCCCTGAAATCGGTAAAAAGAGCTTTGATTTTTGCACACCAATTTTTTCCGATATTTAAATTAGGATTATAAATCTTTATGGATATGTTTTGATGGGCATCCAAAGCTAAAACATCATCAGTATCAGCATCTATCATGAGATCATCCAACAGGATACGAACCTTGACACCCCTTTCTGCCGCCCTGAGGAGATAGTCAGTTACAATTAATCCAATGTTATCAACCGAAAAAATGAAATATTGTACATCGATAGTATTTTCAGCATTTTGACTTAACCATGCTCTGGAAATGAATGCACCTCCACCCTGCTCTAATACATAAACACCGGTATTGTCATTCATTAGACCAGAAAAAGAATTTAATTGTTTAGAAAGATAATGAGTGTCTGCAACAAAAAAGTGATCACAAAAATCATCATCGTTAGTGTTTATATCTAATGTATCACTGTTATTTACAAATGGTATTTGATTAGAATAGGTAGGGCTAAGAAAAATAAAAAATGCAATGAATAGAATGTTAAAT
>CAZOUJ010000101.1:5278-6167 GCA_964582955.1 uncultured bacterium | reverse complement strand
TTCCGCTCCGATTTGATCTCTTAAAACGGCTTCAACATCTTCAATCAATTCCGGGGTAATATCTTCAAGGGTTGCTAAACGATAAGCGATTTCAATCCTGTTTTCTTCTGGTAACTCAGCTAAAAGGCCAGAGGCCTGATCTACCCTTAAATTGGATAAAATTAATGCTGCAGTTTGTGGATGTTCCTTTTTGAGAAAATCAAGTAAGCGTTTATTATCAACACTACCCAAAAGACTGAAAGCACTGATTCCCGTAGCAATTTCTAACCGTTTTATAACATCGTCAGATTTCTTATCACCCCAAGCATGTTCGAGCAAATCTTTTGCGTATTCGAATCCTCCCTGAACCAGTGTTTCATTGGCAATCATTACCTCATAAAACTCCTGGATTACATCACTAAGAACTTCCGGAGGTATGTCACGTAATTTAGCAATTTCAAAACTGATTTTTTCAACTTCTGCATCGGTCATATTTTTCATAACCTGGGCCGCGTTATCAACCCCCATAGCAATCAATACCATTGCTGCCTTTTGAGCTACAGATAAATTCTCAGATGTTAAAGTGTACGGTTCAATCATTATTGATCTCATATTCATGATTTATTCATCCATGTGTGAATTAATTTTGAAGCATTCATCGGTGCGTCCTTTGCAAAGTCAATAATTGCAGTAGTCATTTTATCTTTTGCCTTTAATATAGCTCTAGCTTCTGGACTTAATTTCTTTATAAAAATATCTTCATCTATTTCATCTTCAACCTCTTTATCGGTTGATTTTGAATAATTACTAAACCAATTTGCCAATCCATCCGGTAGTTTTATTTTATTTGTTTTGATATATTCTTCTAACATTTCGACATTTTCCTGCTCTTTAGATGAATCATCCTCTT
>CAZOUJ010000101.1:1690-5268 GCA_964582955.1 uncultured bacterium | reverse complement strand
AATGATAATACATCAGGTGATTCATCAGTATGCTTGAATAATGTTCTCATAACAAATAATGCAACTAATACTGAAACGAGGAGTAATCCTTTATTAATAACACTCGCCCATAAGGCTCTGGTTTCAGCCTTTTCAAAATATTCCATATCCTCATCAAATGCTCTCCGATCAAACTGAATATTTTCAACCTCTACTAAATCACCCCTCTCTTCCATATATCCAACAGCGGATTTAACTAATCCTGCAATCTGGTTCAATTCTTCATCACTTCTAGATTGATATACCTTCTGTTTTTCCCCTTCCTCATCTTCTTCTTCTATATAGGTGCCATCTACCAATACAGCTACTGTAACTCTGCTTATACCTCCTGTCGGTGACACATAGTGTTCTACAGTTTTATTTAATTCATAGTTAGTCAGAACATTTTCCTTAGAATACTGTGCTGAATCCTGACCGAGAGATGATTCGGTTTGCCGTTCCTCACTCAAAATGACTACTCTATCTGGATCAAATGCTTCCGTAGTACGCTCTATTTTTTCAAAATTTAAATAAACTGAAACTTTTGCAATTGAAATCTGGTATCCCAAAACTCCATCCAATATATCTTGAACCTTCGTCTGAAGACGAGATTCAACTGAGTGCTTTAAATCCCATTGGTTGCCTGTGGACCCCATAACTGTTTGTTCACCCTTACTATCAGACAATAATTTCCCATCAGAATCCACAACAACAACTGCATCTGCATTAATACCATCAACACTGTTTGCTACCAGTGCACTAATACCTTTGACCTGGTCATCTTCCATAATAACACCGGGTGTTAAATAAAGAACCACAGAAGCTTTACCATGTACTTCCTTTTCAAATAATCTTTCTTCAGGAAGTGCTAAATGAACACGGCAATTTATTACCCCAGGAAATTGATTGATTGTTCGGGTTAATTCTCCTTCTAACGCACGGCGCATATTTAATTTTTGCTTGAAGGTTGTCATTCCTATTTCGCTGTTATCAAAAATTTCGTATCCGCTGATCATATCCCCTACATAACCCTGCTCTGTAAACTTGAGTCTCCATTCTGAAACTGATTCAGTGGGAATTAAATTCGTTTTTCCTCCATTCTCAAGACGATATCTTACTTTTTCACTTTTTAGGTCTCTTACCATTTGACTTGCAGTTGATGGATCTATATCTGCATATAATAGCTCATACTCAGGTCTGTTTGCCCATACAACTAAAGCGATAATAGCTGATATCATCCCAACAGATAATGTAATTATGACAGCTTTTTGTGCCGTAGTATATCGGTTAAACATCAACGCAATTTGATTAAAGAAATTTTCCATAATACTTATCCTAATTATTTAATTAAACTTGCATGCGCTGGATTTCCTGAAATGACTGTAACAGTTTATTTCTGATTTCCAACATCAATTCAAAGCTAATTTTGGCTTCTTCTACTTTTGCCATAGCTTCATGTAAATTTTCTGATTCTCCAGTAACTATTTCAGCTACACTATCTTTTGCATCCATTTGAGCTGTGTTTACAGCATCTAAAAAGTTACCAATAGTATCACCAAATGAAATGGAGTCATCTTTCTTTACTACAGTAGTTTCCTGTTGTTTAATTTCAGGAATAATAACTTGATTTTGTATGCCTTTTATTTCGTTCATTTTTCTCCTAACCGCTAATGTCCATTAGTTGTCCTCTATGAATGTGCTCTATATCTGTTTGACCATAAAAAGATAATTCGCTTGGTTTTTTACTTCCAAATAAACCATGTAATATAGCTTGTTCGGTACCGGTTAATATTTCGGTTTTTTGGGCAGAATATTTTTGTTGTTGCACGACGTTAATATCTTCATCCTTTGAATGATCTTTATCAAGGGTACCATTTTGTTCTGTTTCTAAATGGGTATTCTCTTTGTTTTTCCGAATGGCCTCTAATGTATCAAAACCGCTTAATTGGGTGGGATTCATTTTCATGTTTTAATCTCTTAAATTTCCATTGCCTTTTTTGCCATGTTTTTTATTGCTGTCATCATGGTGACATTGGCTTCATAAGCGCGACTTGCTGTTATCAAATCAACCATTTCCTCTACCATATTCACATTCGGCATACGAATATAACCATTTTTATCCGCCTTGGGGTGCCTAGGATCATAAATAAGCTTCTCACCTTCCAGCTCTACTATTTGATAATTTTCTTCATAAGATCCCTTTGCTTTTGCATGATCTTGATACCTACTTTCTGTCAGATGCATTCCTCTAGATCTTCGCATTGATGATTTTAATCTACTAGAAAAATTTGTTTTTCCACCAACTGAAGGATTCTCCACGACAATTTTTCGTTTATACACTTTACCATTTTTATCCGGGGTGCGATCAGAATTAGCTATATTTTCAGAAATGGCATTCATGCGTTTCATTTCAGTAGATAAACCTCGCACTGTTGTCCGGAGAGCAGCAAATATTCCTTTTACTTCCATTTTATAATATTATTATTACACTCTGCCTGTAATGCTGGTGCTAATCCCTCTATAAAGCCTATTTAGCATCCTAGTAGTGAATTCATATTTTATTTGATTTTCAGCTAATTCGGCCATTTCAATTGCCAAATTAACTTCGGTGCCGTCGCTCTCTTTGATAGGTATTTTTGATTCCCAGGGGGGACCTTCATCCAAGTGCCTATCGTGGTTTGTTCTTAATGATTTATGTTGATATTGTAATTCTGAAGCTGCTGTCGTGAGATCATGAGTAAAGTCTGTATTAACTCTCTTATAATCGACTTTATTTACATTTTTAATATTCTTGGAAATAGCCTCATGTTGTCTTTGAAAAACATTCAGGGCCCGCTTCAGAATTAGATTGTGTTTTAAATCGTTAATTTTCATTATTCTGGTAAATGTATCTCAAATCATGTGCCAGAATAAATATTATAGAGAAATATATTATATAATACTCTATAACTTATTATATATCAATAGTTATAATATACTATTAATTGGTATGTTTAAGTATAAAATAGAATGCTGTTAGGAATTTTATCACAACTATAGGAAAAATATTCCAATAAATTATATTTATTTAATTCTGTTTTTTCAGAAAGAAAAACTACAACCATAATCCTTAATTTCCTTCACAAACTAAAAAAGGGGAATTACCACTTTTTTCATAGGCGTTAAATCAAGATGGGTTTTATCCTCTATAATCTCATTTTCTGATTCAATATTTAAATGGTTCATTGCCAAAACTTTTTCTTCACCTGCGAATAAAATAGCTCTTTCAACCAAATTTTCGAGCTGTCTTACATTTCCAGGCCAATGATTATTAGACAGGGCGTGTATCACATCAGGGTGTACAGATTTTTTTTCGAAACCATATTTTTTCTGGAATTTTGATAGAAAATGTTCAACTAAAATTGGGACATCCCCTGCTCTGTTTCTTAACGGAGGAACTTTAATTGGAAATACATTCAGTCTATAGAATAAATCTTCACGGAAATTTCCGTCTCTAATTACTTCAAGAACATTTTTATTCGATGTCGCAATGACTCGGACATTCACTTTTATTTCTTTCG
>CAZOUJ010000101.1:0-1680 GCA_964582955.1 uncultured bacterium | reverse complement strand
CGATTGGACAACCCATTGATGAGTATTTAGTTAACTTTGATTTCTTTCGTACTACCCACACGAGTTATGGTTCCTTCCTGAAGAACACGCAGAAGTTTTGCCTGCATTGTCAAGGGCGTTTCACTGATCTCATCTAATAAAAGTGTTCCTCCATTAGCTTCCTCAAAAAGTCCTTTATGCTGTTTTACTGCATTAGTAAATGCACCCTTTTCATGACCAAAATATGTGCTCTCAACTAATGTTTCAGGAATCGCAGAACAGTTGATTTTCAAAAAAGGCTTTTTATCCCTGCTACTATTTTTATGAATAGATTCAGCAATGAGTTCCTTTCCGGTTCCACTCTCTCCTTGAATAAAAACGGGAGCATCACTTGATGAGACTACATTGATCAGATGAAATATCTCCTCCATTTCTGTACTTTTCCCTATAATTTTTCGATACTTTACATCATCAGATAACTGTTTTTTAAGAATTTTATTTTCATGTTGTAGACCCTGAAACTTGAAGTATCGTTCAATATTTGATTTCATTTGGGGAATAGAAAACGGTTTTGTAATAAAGTCAAACGCGCCATTTTTTAAAGCATCCACAGCTGTTTCCACCGTTCCATACGCTGTCATAATTAAAAAACCGGTTTCCGGCTTAACTTGAAGTACCTTTTCCATTAACTCTATGCCATTCATTCCGGGCATCATTAAATCTGTTATAACCAAATCAAAATCATTTTTAATTATTTTTTCAAATGCTTTAACCCCATCAACCGCTAAATCAATATTAAAATCAGATTTGCTTAAAGCTTCTTTAATGATATGCCTAAGGCTACGATCATCTTCAACTACAATTATATTTTTCATTTATCCTCCTGAAAGGGATTATGTAATCAAAAAATACCATCTTTAAAATTAATTATTCGTACTTTTTTCTTTAAATCTCAATGGATTGTCAATTAGCTTTTTGTAAGATATTTCGGCTGCATGTTCCCTAGATTTCCTTGTACCATATTGCACATGTTTTTGTGTATTTACGGAACTTACCTCTTTTATCATTTTCCTCAATTGTTCATTTTCTTTTCTAAGAGATTGAACTAATTCTTCATTCTTAACCTTCAAACTATGGTCCTTGATTTCTTCTATTGCTCTATCAAAAACTGAAAATATTGTATCAATCCTAAATGGTTTGATTAAATAATCGTACGCATTCGTCCGCATGGCCTGCACCGCTGATTTTACTCCAGGGTAACCGGTCATCATGATATTAATTGTGTTTGGACTTATTTTAGATATGGATTTACAGAGATCTATACCAGATTGTCCAGGTAGACGTACGTCCAGTAGAGCGAAATGTATTTGATGCTGTTTGATTACGGAAAGTGCTGTTTCTACATCACCGGCAACAAAGGTTATAAATCCATTATTTTCAAATCCCCTAGAAAGAATTTGAGTAATCGTCTCTTCATCATCCACAATGAGAACGTTCAGGGAATCATCTTTTTTCGTATCCGATTTTGTCATAATAATATTCTAAGAGACATCAATCTCAGATTGTGATAATTTTTTATCTGTTCGAGAAAATACTCGTATCATTCATCAATAATGGTATCTTCTATAGTATGACTATCTTCATCATCACCCTCTACATTCTCATCCGTTTTCTCACCCTCTACATTCTCATCCGTTTTCT
>CAZOUJ010000100.1:0-6271 GCA_964582955.1 uncultured bacterium | reverse complement strand
TAGATTCAATATGTAACTTGCTCACTGGAATATCATAATCATCTACTAAATTATTCAATTTTTTAACTTTTTTTCTCCTTTTAATTGTTCGGGGCTCCAATGATTTTCTTAGTTGAGAAAAATAAAATGATTCATTTTGAGTGTTTCCATTATTTTTATTATTAAAGTAAACCCAAACATAATAAATGTTATTTTCACGCTTCCCAGGCACTAATCTTTCTAGGTTCACATCTTTTGCAATCAGAGACTGAAGGGATAATGCACATAAAAATATTATTACATTACATAATTGTTGTGGTCGAACGATTTTATCAATATTATTTTTCATTTTTTGTCATATTTTTCATTCAGGAGTATGCAGTGTAATTATAATCCTTTTAATTTACGAGGACGAAAACATTAATCATGTATATTTTTACAGATTCTCCAAACCGAACCGAACAATTATTTTCCAGAGAATTTCGGTGGAATAATCGTAATAATGATGAAATAATAAACAACGATTACGAGCAGCTGGTTTCACAATTATTGAAAAACCCTTCTTTTACAGAAATGAAAACAGGATTGGATTGGCATAGTCTGATTCACACCAAGCACTCGCTTGTATCCCAATTTGATTCTCTAAATAATTTTGTAAAAGTTGGGTTAGAACTACCAGACGGAATTTTATGTCATGCAGATAGCGGACAAAATTTTCATGGGCAAGGAAATAGAAAATGGGAAGCAAAAAAAGGGAATATCCATCTTTCAGTATTTTTCAGTCCTGAAATTTCTTTAGAAAAAATGAACAGTAAATTTTTGACTATGGGAGTTACATCGGTTATTGAATCAATTGATTCATTGCCAGGATTAAAAGGCAAATCTATGATTAAATGGCCGAATGATATTTATATAGACAATTCAAAGGTCGGAGGAATCCTTACACGATGTTTTACTATAAAAAATATGATGAGGGCGGTCGTTTTGGGAATTGGATTAAATGTTGAAACTGTTCCGAATATTTCAGGAAATAAATTCACTCCAAAAGCCGGATGTTTAAAAGACTATTCTGAATCAGTTGAAATCAAAACTGTTTTCCATGTACTATTAGATTCACTCCATGCCCAGTACCAGTTGTTAAAAAATAATCAAATTGAAAAACTTCATGAAATGTATATTACAAGATCATTGTTGATAGGTCAAAATATTGCTGTTTACGTGGAAGATGAAAACACACCAGAGTTCACTGGAAAAGTGATTGGATTAGGGAATGATTTAGAATTGATCTTTGAAAATAATAATTTCCCTATAAGAAACGGGAGGATTGAGATTATAGGTTCTTAAACCAATTTTTGGCAAATCAGTAACCCATCTCGAATCGGGAGAATCTGGTTAAACATCTCCGAATCCTCTTTTGCTAATTTATTTGTTGTGTCAATTGCCTTTGTCTGTTCATCCTGAGGATTTAAAACCATCCCATCCCAAAGAGCATTATCAAAAATCATTAATCCGCCTTTTCTGATCAATGGTTTCCCTGTTTTATAATAATGGGGATAGTTTCGTTTATCCGCATCAATAAATATCATATCAAACACATCTCCAATGCCAGATAATATTTTAGATGCATCACCAGTGAGTTGTTTAATTATCCCTCCCCATTTCGCTTCTTCAAATGCCCTCTGCGCAATGGGTGAAGGTGCAATATCAATTGTTGTTACAGTTCCATCGTCCGGTAAAACTTCTGCCATTTTCAAAGCTGAATATCCGGTAAATGTTCCCAATTCTAATATGTTTTTTGCGTTCATCAGTTTTAACAGTAATTGGAGAATATTCCCCACCATATTTCCCGAAAGCATTTGTGGAAATTTCTCTATTTTATATGTCAATTGTGTAATTTTATGGTAGATACTAGATTCAGATGAAGAATGATTTTCACAATAATTAAGAATTTCTTTTGGAACGATATCAATCATAAATATAGCATTCCGTAAATGACTATCCCTGTGACGCTAACATAGAGCCAGATTGGGAGTGTGATTTTTGCAATTTTTCTATGCCTTTTAAGTGAATTATTCCACCCGTGATATAAAGTAAATAGAGATAATGGAGTAATCATTGCAGCCAAAATAATATGACTTATGAGTATAAAATAATAAAAAGGTGTCCACTCTCCAACATATAGTTTTGGTCCACTTTTGAACCAATGATAAATGACATAGCAAACTAAAAATGCCGATGATGTTCCAAATGCAGATAGCATAAAACGTTTATGAATTACCTGTCTTTTTTTACGGATAAAATAATATCCGCAAATCAGGAGAATTATTGTGAATACATTTAAAATAGCGTTTATTTTTGGTAATGAACTGACATCCAAACTACCTTCTAGATCAGCAGGTCGTGGACCAAGTATCAAAAAAGCTACCGCACCTACAATTATCAATGAAAAGATATAAATGATGCGAGTCCAGAAAGTATCTCCGGTGTGAAAGGAAATCATCTCAGGAGAATTCTTTTATCAATATTTCTATATCTTCTATCAATTTTTTCACCTCTTTACTTTCAGTCCCCATATAATAACCTCGAATATTCATATTTGGATCAATTAAAGCAAATCTGGTGCTGTGAAAAACAATTTCCTCAATATCTCCCATTTTGAATCCATTGGCAATAAGGCTTTGAATTTTTTCATACTCACCAGTTAAGAAATGCCATTTATTAAAATCAGCATCATAACGATTTCCGTATTCTGTTAATACTTCAGGAGAGTCATAATCTGGATTTACTGTGATGGTTACCATATGGATATTCTTATTTCCCAAATAGGTTTTATGAACCGATCTCATTTCTGTACTCATGATAGGACATGGTCCTGAACAAGTGGTGAAAATCAAATCAGCTACCCATATTTTTCCTGAAATATTTTTTTCTGTAAATGGCTGGTTAAAATTATCCAATAAATCAAAAGGTGGGATTTCACCTAAAACAGGTAATGGTTCGTGGGAGCAGGCAGCAAAAGTAATTGCGATTAAATAAAAACGAAATTTAAAGTCCATGATAACACACTTTGTCTATTATAATTAAAATTAGTAAGAAAAGTGAATATAATCCAGATGTTTTTAGATTCAACTGGATATATTTATCTGTATCTCTGATTTCCCGATATGTAAAAGAGGTGACAAACAGTTAGTAGAAATAAATACTCTGAATTTAAAAAAAACGGTATCCATACAAAAAATACCTCCTACCATTTCTTTTAAGGGAAAAGTAAACATTTGATATCCATAAGTGGTGGGCCAAACTGGACAAGACAATTCCACTTCATTGCTTTTGACTAAGGTACCTTTAAATATTAATAAAAGGGTAAAAAATAGAATTTGTTATGAAATATATTTAGGCCAAGTCGGTGATATCATTATGACAGTTTGGCGAGGGTTTACCAGTCATCATCATCACCCCAATCATCTCCCTCCTCTTCCAATTCTTCAGCCTGTTCCGCGAGCCAATTTTCAAAGTCTTCTTCCTCATGAATCATCATAAATCCCCGCATTTTATAATGAGAATTTCCACAGAGTTGAGCACAACTAATTTGGTACCCTCTAAATTCGTTCTTAGATTCTTCATTAAATATGTCCCATGCTTCCTTTCCTACACCCATATAGCTACCAGTTGGGTTAAATCTTAAAGTCTCTTTTATCTCCTCCAAAAATTCTACAGATGTCATGGTGGGCGTAAAAAATACTGGGATGGTCATCCCAGGAATGGCATCCTGTTTTACCCGCATTTCTGGTAGAGATAAAGAATGAATCACATCTTTAGATGATAAATATAGCATAGCTTGTTTATTCACCGGAAGATGCAGTTGATTAATAGTGGTTATGTCATCTTCACCATTGGGAGAATTTCTATCCAAGCCTATTGGATTTGTTTCTTCATCAACTAAATCTGGATTTGTATCTCCAAACAGTCCATCCTGTCCAGGATAATGCATATTCCAGGCAAACTGTTGGGCTATGACACGAACTTCAATAGTATTTCCATCAATTGTAGGGATCTGAGTTTTTACCTTAGCCCACATAGGATAAGCAAATCCGATCAGTAGAATTGCTTCGAAAAATATTACCCCATATTCAGTATAACGGCTGATATGGGAAGTAACCCCCTCATAATTTGCTTTTGGGTTAGCTCCTGAACGGAATCTAAACAGAACATAAATAAAGAAAATTCCCCAGCCGACAAACAAAATCAACATTAACCAGTGCACCCAACCATTCATATAATCTATTTCAAGCCCATGGCTGGAGGACATCACAGGAAACCCAAGAAATTCTACCATACATTTGCCTTTGATTTGTTCAACGATTTTGACCGTTTATAAAAATAAATCCCAGCTGTAAGTATAATGGAAAGTATAAATCCAACTACCCCTAAAAGGAAAAAGATTGCTTGATTTAATCCAGCTGTCATGGGATCTTGGGGGTCACCATAACACACTGCACAAGCGTGGGAAATCTGAGGCAGTACGAAAATAATAACTCCAATAATTATAAAAATATGATGCATTATAGATTACTCAAATGTTTGTATTTTTGCATAAAATTCTTGCCATAATAAATTCCACCTAATGTCAAACAAAAAGATGAAATTGAATATAACAATATGACAATGTCTCCGGATTCAGAGTACCGAACGCCATATAATATTCCGAGAAATAATAACAGTAAAGACGTACAGCCGGTAAAAATAATATGAAAAACTTTCAAACTCATTGAACAGTAACTAGATCCATTTCCCAAAGCAGGGGCATAAAAAATAAAACAAGGAAAAATACGACCGTCAGCATTAATAGCCAGTAAATGGGTTTTACTTCATCTAACAAGTGCATAAAATTTCCAGCTACTAAAAATCCTTTTACAAATGCTATGCTTAGACCCACGATAATTGCAATTGCTACAGAACCAAAGTCAAAATAAGTTGCACCAACAGTAATAACTGTGAAGACAAAAAGCGCTAAAAGTACTTTTAAGTAAACTGACTTATGATGCTCTAAATTATGACTACTCAATATTTTCTCCTATAGCAAGTATAAAGTTGGAAAAAGGAAAATCCAGACCAGATCAACAAAGTGCCAATATAATCCTGCAACCTCAATCCTATTTGTAAAGCGTTCAGGTTCAGTGTCCCACATCTTAATTCCTGGCCCCCAATGGTAATAATTCACAATCAAACCACCAATTACATGAAGTCCATGCAATCCAGTAAGGGTAAAATAAATTCCGAAAAAATTATCGGTCGATGGAAATATACCATGGTGCAATTTGGCACTGTATTCAAAATACTTAATGACAAGGAATAATATGGAACACAGCAGGGTAATCCCCATAAAAGTTTTGTATCCTTTTAAATCATTTTCTTTAAGGGCTACCCATGATTTCACAATGGTCCAGCTTGAAAGTATCAGATTAAAGGTATTGATGGTTGCTAAAGGAATATTTAGATGAGTTTCACCTGAAGGAGGCCAAACAGGTGATCCTACCCTTAAAAGGATATATGCAGAAAATAATCCTCCGAACAACATAATTTCTGATGCCAGAAACAGCCAAATTCCTAGTTTAGCATTGTACAATCCTGTTTCTTCACGAGGTTTTACATTATAGGGTATTTCAATCATTCAACGTCGTTCCTATTTTTCAGTCTGCGGTGAATAATCCTTTTCAGCGCCAGGGACACTATACTCACAGGGACCTCTATAAACTGTTAATTCCCTATCAAAGTTACCGTGTGCGATGGGAGGAGACGGCGCAGCATTCCATTCGATTGTGGTTGATTTCCAAGGATTTCTGTCTGCATCTGCTTTACGTTTTTGGATAATGGTCATAATAAAATTGATTATAAATGGGATCTGTGCTAGTCCAAGAAACCAAGCCGAATAAGACATAAACTCATTCCACAGTAAAACATCCTGAGCATGAGCATATGATACGCCACCATCAGCAAGTCTTCGGGAGACACCGGCAAGCCCTTGGATAAACATAGGCATGAATACCCCATTCATAAAAATAAATGAAAAGAAAAAATGGATTTTTCCTAGAATTTCATTCATTTTTTTGCCTGTTATTTTTGGGAACCAATAATATATACCGGCAAAAATGGCAAAAATACTCCCAGGTGCAACCACATAATGAAAATGTCCAATTACGTAGTAAGTGTCATGCAGGGGAATATCTGTTGCTGCCAGACCGAGAGGCAAACCTGTGAGTCCACCAATTCCAAACATAGGTATCCAGCCCAG
>CAZOUJ010000099.1:0-6285 GCA_964582955.1 uncultured bacterium | reverse complement strand
ATTAAGTTTGATGGATTAAATCAGCGGTATTTTAAAATAAATGCATTAATTCATTATCCTGGAGAAAATAAAAGCAATTATATGAGACAGATGGAATTAATGTCTTCAACAATTAGGTTTGAGAAAATAAAGTGAAAAGAATATTAGTTACAGGCGCATCAGGACAGTTAGGAAGGGCTTTCATTCAAAAATCAAGGGAAAAATATAATGTACTAGGGACCGGAAGAAAATATTCTGACCATTGTAATTTCAAAAAAGGGGACATTACTGATCGAAAATTTATAAAACAAATTATTGATGATAATGCCCCTGATGTTATAGTCCATTTCGCAGCAATGACAGGTGTTGATGAGTGTGAACAAAATCCCTATGCAGCAGAAAGTATTAATACAGAATCTGTCAAGTGGATTATAGATGAATTTTCTGGTTATTTTATTTTTATTTCTACTGATTATGTATTTGATGGAAAGGATGGTCCCTATTTAGAAAATGCGAAAACTAATCCAATCAATGTGTATGGTAGAACAAAATTAGAAGCGGAATCCATTATACGTTCACACTGCCAAAAATGGCTCATTTTACGCACTAATGTACTCTTTGATTATACTGATTGGACAACCGCTAGTTTTGTAAATTGGGTAGTGAATTCTTTACAAAATAGAAAATCTATCTCTGTCGTTTTAGATCAATATAATAATCCCATTTGGACCGATGATTTAGCACAAATAATAAATTCTCTAATGGAAATTGAAGCCACAGGATTATATAATTCTGGAAGTATAGAATATATTAGCAGATATGATTTTGCACTGATGATTGCAAAGAAATTTGAACTGGATCAAAGTTTAATCATACCCATCAAAACCAAAGCATTAAACCAGAGGGCATTACGTCCATTAAAGGGTGGACTACGAACAGAAAAGATAAATGATGATTTTGGGATAATTCCTCCATCAATAGATGAAGCTCTATCTGCGATTTCGGTATTTATATGAAAACTATGATCATTTCACCAAAATATATTATGAGAGTAATAACATTGCATAAAATTGATGAAACAGAATCTAGTGATTTTGAATACGCAAGTATATATTTGGGTCCACCGTTAATTGAGAAAAACAAAACATCTGTACAGTAATTCAAATCTAATTATTTTTGTATTTTAATTCCATAAGATTTCACAATGTCAGATAGTTTAATTATAATCCCTACATATAATGAGAAGGAAAATATCGAAAATATTATCCGAAAAATTTTCTCTTTAGAAAAATCATTTCACCTTCTAATTGTTGATGATGGTTCGCCAGATGGAACAGCCAATATTGTAAAAAGTTTACAAATCGAATATTTCTCTAAATTACATATTCAGGAGCGCAAAGGAAAACTTGGACTAGGAACGGCATACATACATGGATTTAAGTGGGCCTTAGCAAAAGATTACCAATTTATTTTTGAAATGGATGCAGATTTTTCTCATGATCCTAATGATCTGACCAGACTTTACAATGCAAATGCTTTAGAAGGTGGCGATCTTTCAATAGGCTCACGCTATGTAAAAGGAGTAAATATTGTAAACTGGCCAATGATGCGACTATTAATATCATTTTTTGCATCTAAATATGTCAAGATAATAACAAGGATGCCAATACATGATTCTACGGCAGGTTTTAAATGTTATAAACGAACAGTTTTAGAAACCATAAATTTTGATAAAATAAAGTTTGTTGGTTATGCTTTTCAGATTGAAATGAAGTTTAAAACCTGGAAATATGGTTTTAATATTGTTGAGGTTCCTGTAATTTTTACAGATAGAACCGAAGGGACATCGAAAATGAGTGGTGGAATATTTTTTGAAGCTTTTTTAGGTGTTATACAAATGAAAATATCCAGTTTTTTTAAAAGTTGGAGAAAATAATCTCTTATGCAAATCTTAAAAATGACTATATTATCGATATATTGTCATTTTAATATTTACTGTCGCAAAACATCTTTAAAAAAATAATTATTTACATATAATTCCTGATAATAAAATGAATTTTTATTTAGATTTTGAAGAACCACTGAGATCACATGATGAAGCAATCAATACACTGAAAGCTGAGTCAACACTATCTGTTCAGCAAACGGAAAGCTTAAGAATTTTAGAAGATAAAAGGGCAAAAGATATTAAGTCGATTTATTCAAAACTCACCAGTTGGCAAAAAGTTCAATTAGCCCGCCATCCCCAACGGCCCTATACTTTAGATTATATTCAAAATTTGTGTCCGGATTTTATAGAACTTCATGGAGATAGAAATTTCCATGATGATCCGGCTATTATTACAGGTATCGGAAAAATAGATTCCCTTTCTGTTGTAATTCTCGGACAACAAAAGGGAAGAAATACGAAAGAAAATTTATTCAGAAATTTTGGGATGATGCGTCCGGAAGGATACCGGAAAGCATTTAGAGTTATGAAATTAGCAGAAAAATTTACCATACCTATTATTTGTATCATTGATACCCCCGGAGCTTACACTGGAATTGGTGCGGAAGAGAGAGGACAGGGACAGGCAATTGCAAAGAATATAATGGATATGGCTTCCTTAGAAGTTCCAATTGTAGCATTGGTTATAGGCGAGGGTGCTAGTGGAGGGGCATTGGGTATTGGGATTTGTGATCGTTTTATTATGCTTGAGAATACTTGGTTTTCTGTTATAAGTCCTGAAGGATGTGCTTCAATATTGTGGCACGATGCTTCTAAAGCTGAAATTGCAGCAGAAGCACTTCAGCTCACACCTGAATTATTAAAAGAAATTGGAATTTGTGATAAGATTGTTCCGGAACCTTTGGGAGGTGCACATAGAAATTGGGATAAAATATTTAATACTGTAAAGGCAGAACTCTTTAATACCATTAAAGACTTACATTCCAATAACTCTGATGAAAATTATCTAAAGCAGCGAATAAAAAAATATAATTCGTTAATTAGCATGGAATAATATTTTTCGTTTAAATTAAACTTCGTTTTTAATTGAATTGAAATAGTTTTAAATTAGATAAATCACATAAACCCATTTATTTCGTGGAGATTAATGTATGATACACTTTTTATTTAACAAAAATCAATTTATTCAAAAGGGTATTTTTTCCCTGCTTTTTTCAATTTGTTTTCTCTGGTCTGAGGAAATTGCCTATAAAGAGTTGGAACTGGAGCTTGATTTAGAGTCACGGTTCCTTGGGCGCTTGGAGAGGATAGTAGGTAAGGAAAGAGTTATGCTTGAAGTTGACATTACCCTTGAATATAGAGAGGTAAAATCAAGTGAACCTCAACTCTCGTTAAGAAGAGTTTCGGGATTGCCTACCCGCCCTGCAAAGCTACCTGGATTTGCACGGATATCTCAGGATGTTTCTGAAAAAAAGAAAGATAAAAAGCTTGAAATGACCGGGATGATGGTAAAATTGATCCTAGATAAGAATTTAACCGGTGATATAGTTGAAGTTGCGAAACAAGTTATTTTAGGTCATCCCGTATTCAATTCTGTTGTTGGCGCTGACCTAGTAGTCGAATCAGTGAATATGGTAGTAACTCCTGATATGTCAAAGAGTTTTAAAAAATTAGCTGATGGAATGAACCGTTCCATTGATAGTCAAATCCAATCAGATAGTCTAAGATTAGTCTATGATGAGAAAAAATTCAATCTAGCATCTAATGAAATGAAAATCACGGGATTTGCGATTGCTGGGTTTGGGTTGATCCTGCTCGTAGGTGTTTACATTTTATTAAATGGAATCAATAAAATTGTTGGTCAACAAGAAAAGAGTAATGAACTTTCTGTAAATTTAGCAACGCCAGCTGCACCCCCTTCGGCCGCTGCCGAATCTGATTAAGAAATGAATATCAGTATAAATCATCCTATTGAATTACTACCACCACCGGATGCAGAGGAGAAAGTGGATGTAGCTAAACCTTATTTACCCTTTGCATTTATGCGGCAGATAAGTAATGATGATTTGTGGAAAATGTGCAGTGAGTCTCCTGCCAAAACTATTGAAGTTTTAGCGAACTATTTACCACCTGAAAGAACTGCGTGGCTACTTAATCAATTAGATGATGATAGGTTAAAACAAGTTTCATCAGATTTAGCATCCGGTCAAGTATGGCCAAGGACAACAGTTGAATCTGTTAAAGAAGAATTTCTGGATAAATATAGGCAACTCGTTAATCCTGATGAAATAAGTGTAGGGGGTGTTACAAATTATGCTTCATTACTCACATCTTCTTCCCAGGTTAGCACATTATCAGATCGTGTTCTAAACCTAGTTGGTGAAGGAACAAACGGAGATTTGCGAAAACAAGTATTTCCCTTTAAAGACATTATGGAAGTAAATACAGATGATCTAAAATCTGTTCTTCAGAATGTTGATAGAGGTGACATTGCCTTTGCCTTGATGGAACAGGATGAGGATCTCATCGAAAAAGTCCTTGGTGCGATGGATCCTAATATGGCAAGAAGTATAAGCAAAAGAATGAATTTACTTGAAAATATCTCACCCGATGTTATATTCGGTGCTCAACGAAGAATTATCAATGCTTTACGACCCATTGTTATGGGGGAGGGCGATGAGAATGCTTAACTCTTTAAGTAAGAATCCTTTGTTAGGGAGACTTATTTTAATTCCCATTGTTTTTGTATTATTTTACGGGTGTGGTGCAAAGCGATATGGAATGGAACACGTAGATCCAGATACATTTGAAAGTTTAAAAGAAATGGGAGCATACTATGACTGGTGGTTAAAAAATTTGAAGGAAGTGAGAGCTGAAGAATTAAAGAAAGCCCAGGAAGAATTGAACGAAGAGTTAACAAAAGCTGGAAAATCTGCAAAGAAAAAATCCAAGCGAATATTAGACCGAAGAGAAAAAGTCTTAGCTGATTTTGAAGAAAACGTTGAAGGTTGGAAAATGAATCGGGCTATCCGAAAGAAATTGATACAGGTGGGAATGAAAAGTCTGAAGGAAAATTATGACAACCAGATTATGGAACACGATCAAAAATTGAAACAAGGAATAGATGGAGAGGCGGACCGAATAAGAAAGAATTATGAGACTCAGTATTTTGCTGAAGAAGCAGAAATGACTGGAAGACTAGAAAAAGCGAGAAATCTGATTTACGATCAAAAAGACAGGATTTCCAGTAAGGGTGAAACCACAATGTTAAATGCCCAAATTCAAATACAAATAAGAGACATTGCACAGGTGGAAAGAGAAACTGGTACACTACAGAATGAGATTAAATCATATTACGATAGAGGACAATTAACTGAATCCAGCGCATTGTCAGCATTTGATTACATCAATTTATCAGCAGAATATTTTTATGAAAATAATTATTATGAGGCTATGATAGCCTGTAAAATGGCACTAGATATTGAACCAAATATGTATGTAGCACTGGCACAATTGGGTTCGGTTTACTACATGATGGAATACTATGACGATGCTATTGCAATGTATGAAAAAGCATTGGAAATCAATCCTGAAGCAACAGACATCCAGGTGGTATTAACAGATTTAAAAGCAAGAACAAATTAGAGAATTAAATGAAATACATTAAAATTATTTTATTCACTTTCTGTTTTACCCTATTTTTTGATTCTGTTCCTGCTCAATCAACTCCAGAATCAAAAAATTCTACATCTTCAATTAAATCTACGAAAAAGAAAAAAAAGAAGAGAAGTAGAAAAAAGACCCCGAGACTCCTTTTAAAGAAATTTTCAAGGGACAGTTTAAAAATTGAGAAGTCATATAAAAAGGATCTATTAAAAATAAAACGATCCCGCATAAAGGGTTTAAGAGATGCAAAAAAAGGATATACTCCTGAAGTAAAGGATGAAATTAAAAGAGATAATAACACACTAGGAGCAATGGTCAGAGACAGTGAGCGGTTGATAAATATTCTAAAGTACAATATCAGGTCTCTGGAATCAGGATTGAGCTTTTTAGGTGAGGATCAAAAGGTACAGAAAGCTAGTACTTATGACCAAATTTCTCAATATGAATTTGATATCCAATTGTTAGATACACTAGCAAAAATTATTTCAAGAGGTGTCGCGCTGGATTCAACTTTGACGCGCAAAGTATTGAAATCCAGGGCGATGACCCTAGAGCTTTTTGATAAGCATAATGAGGTGTGGACGGAAACAGTTTATAATAAGAAAATAGACATACTAGATAATAAATTCCGTGAACGGATGAGAAAAACAGAAGAAAAAGTAAATTTTATTTTGAGAGATGTTCATAAGAGT
>CAZOUJ010000098.1:5844-6301 GCA_964582955.1 uncultured bacterium | reverse complement strand
CTTCGTAAATGGAAATAATCCCTGTAGAAAAATATTGGGGTAATAGTATCAGACATACCAGAACACGACCAAATATATATCCTAAAGCCAATAGCAGAAAAAACCAGTAAACACGATAGGCCAATCCAGGTACACTGATAAACGTCAAGACAGAAGTCTCTGTAGCAACGATAGACAACATGACAACAGGCCAAGGTAAATTGCGACCACCTAAAAAATAATCTTTTGATGATTGGTTTATTCTGCTCTGCAATATACCATAGACAGAAAACCCAAATAGAAAAAGGAAAATAACAAAATAGTCTATCCAGTGAATCATACTTTCTTACTTCTGTCTTAACAAATAAAATAAAATGCCATCAAACAATGCTTTATAGATTATCACTATTCCTTTATCCATCTTTTTCTCAATTCAATATTTGGATTTTTTTCAGAAATTCCCACTGCTTCATAGGCT
>CAZOUJ010000098.1:2366-5782 GCA_964582955.1 uncultured bacterium | reverse complement strand
CAGGATGAACTGCATTCGTCAGCAGTATGACAAACATATTGTTTTCTGGACCGATCCACAATGATGTTCCCGTATAGCCAGTATGACCAAAACTGCTATCGCTCAAATACACTCCACCAGAAGCTTTCCCATCTGGACTGTCCCAGCCCATACATCGCGAACTACCCTCAACTACATTTGCTTTGGTAGTAAACAATTGAATCGTTTCTACCTTAAAAATCCTTATCCAGCCGTATATACCATCATTTAGCATCATCTGTGAGAAAACAGCCAAAGCTTCTGCTGTAGAAAATAAACCTGCATGTCCGGCAACACCACCTAAACTATGAGTATTTTCATCATGAACTTTGCCATGAATTAAACCATTTCTATACCCATCATCAACTTCCGTAGGAATAATTCTTCGCAGTTTTTCAGATGGTGGATTATAAAAAGTTGTGTTCATACCCAAAGGCTTAAACACAAGAGAATCCACCAACACATCCAAAGAGACACCGCTCACTTTTTCAACAACCTGTCCTAATGTTATTAATCCAACATCTGAATATTTTGTTTCTTCTTCAATGCCAAAAACTGGTTCCGTGTTAAATACACTATCCAAACGTGTTTTTGCATCACCATCCACCAAAAAATATTGTTTGTATGGTGGAAGTCCTGCCGTGTGAGTTAGCAAATGCTTAATAGTTATTTCACTTTTTTGTTGAAAATATTTTGGTTGTTTTCCTTTAAAGTCAGGGAGATATGTCACCACTTTTTCATCCAATTCAAGCTGTCCAGATTCCACTAGTTTCATCACAGCAGATGTAGTTGCTATCACTTTTGTTATAGATGCCAGATCAAAAATATCCGATTTATTTGTAACTTTTTTTTGTTTATAGGTATGGTAACCAACAGAACCATGAAAAAATATTTTTCCGTCCTTTGCAGCTAATAATACTGCCCCAGGCCAAGCTGAATCAGAAACTGCCTTCTTCAATAATGAATTCACATCATAAATGTCTGCTTTTAGCTCGTAGGGCATCACATGCTTGACTAATTTTCCAGGAGTCGTTCGTTTTGTTGAAAATTTAACCATTTTCTGCTCCAGTTGAATGCCAAACCCTCTGTCGGCGATTTCTGGGATGGTGATGGGAAGTGTCCCTGAAAAATTGCTTTTTCCCAGTAATGATGTAACTAACGCATTTTGCATTACATCATTTCCTTTCCAGGCACAGATATATGCAGGTATTTCCGGAAGACCCCGAATTAAATATGGATTTCCAAAACTGGTAAGAATGATCCTGTTTGATTTTTGGTTTAAGGCACGAATAAAATCCATCTGATGATCAGGGAGATAAATCCTGTTTTTCCATGCAGAAGGACTTGCAAAAGCATTCAATATAATTGGTACATTATCCGGTATGG
Organism: uncultured bacterium; assembly: GCA_964582955.1. Taxonomy (GTDB): domain Bacteria; phylum Fidelibacterota; class Marinisomatia; order Marinisomatales; family AB-629-J13; genus AB-629-J13. The sequence goes on along the minus strand of CAZOUJ010000098.1, from coordinate 4,378 downwards.
TTTTCAGAATCGATTCATAATACATTGTACTGTCTGATTCGTCTACTTGCAGTGACCGGATCCGTAGACCGCTTCGTTTTAATTTTCTTGTTGTGGTTGATTCTTCATGATTATTAGGATGATCGTAAATATCAATCACAATGATTTCTTCATTCTCCGCAATAGTTAATGGAATAAAAGAATTATCATTTTTTACCAACGTGATTGATCTGGTAGCGATTTCATTTGCACTTACCTTGAATTCTTTATTGCCAAGAATTTTCATCGCTTCGTCCATAAAAATATAGCGCTGTTGATGTAGCCCTACTTTTTCTTTTATTTTAAGCATTTTTAAAGCAGCATCATTAATTCGTTCTTCTGAAATGATGCCCCTCTTTACAGCAGTTTCTACATTATCGATCGACTTCTTTACATTATAATTTTGAAGAATAAAATCACATCCGGCATTGATGGCATGAATCAGAGCGTAAGGATCAGAATAATTCCTGGCAACACCGCCCATGCCCATGGCATCTGTCACGACAACACCTTTAAACCCCATTTTATTTCGCAAAATATCGGTTACCCAAAACGAGGAAAGGGTCGCGGGCAAGTTGGCATTGGGTTGAAAATCCGGTGCATGGACATGAGCCACCATCACCGCATCAACCCCGGCATCAATAACGGTTTGAAACGGTTTTAATTCCAGTGACCATAGTCGGGATGAATCGCTCGGTATGGTAGCTAGACTTGTGTGGGAATCTGTTTCCGTATCTCCATGTCCAGGGAAATGTTTAGCCGTAGCTAACATACCATGATCCTGTAGTCCTTTTATAAACTGTACTGCATATTCTCCCACGACATTTGGATCTTCACCAAATGATCGTGTATTTATGATTGGATTGTTCGGGTTATTATTTACATCCGTTACTGGAGAAAAATTCCAGTGAATTCCTAATGCCCGTCCTTCCATTGCTGATATTTTCCCTGCTTCATAGGCATAATGTGGATTATTTGTTGCTGCGATAGCCATAAGGGGAGGCAAGTCTGTACCTGAAGGAAATCGTCTTTGGGTCCCATATTCGATATCCGCATCCACGATCACCGGTACTTTGGAATATTGCTGAATTTGGTTGAGCAGTGTCAGAGATGTCCCAACATCTCCAAACCAAATATGGATACCTCCAATACCGTCCGTTTCCAATAATAATTTTATTTCCTTCCATTTTGGGCTTTCTTCATTCAGAAAGCGCATGTTCATGTGATAGACCATCATCTGGGCAATCTTTTCCCGGAGAGATAGCTCTCTGATAGTTAGTTCTGCCCAAGATTGTTGGTGTGAAAGCTGTCCGGAACCAACACAGCCGGTAAAAATGGTTATCAGGAATATAACTATAGGGATAAAAATGTATTTATGCATAATGAAGCTGTATAAAGTTTAATAATGATTAAATACCAGTCTAAATTGTATTAATAATATTTTTATTTATTCAATCAGTTTTCAAGAATGTTGAGTTGATTGAAACCCTAAATATTTTATCTGTAATTTGACTTTTTATAAAGATAGTTTTTGTACTTTTACTATATATACAAAAAATACTGGATCATTTATGAAGGTTGAATTTATCCTTTAATGCATGAACTCGGTTAATCGATTCATAGATACGATTTTCTGATATTTTGTTTGTTTTAACAAGATTACAAAGAGCTAAGACCGATTTCGAAATGTAATTTTTATCATAACTTAAATTGTTTCCTAAGCAAAAAAGATCTATACCTGCATTTAACATAAGTTCAAAAGTCTGTTCAAGATTATAATTATCAGAAATTGCCTTCATACTGGGATCATCACACATAACGACACCTGTAAAGCCAAGGTTTTTTCTCAAAACATTGTTGATAATAATTTTTGAAAGGGAAGCCGGGAATTTATGATCCATCTTCTTATTGAAGATATGGGCTACATTATAATATACAAATTTCCATAATTGACCAAATACCAGGAATGAAATTAGTACACCACCTTACACCGT
>CAZOUJ010000098.1:0-2356 GCA_964582955.1 uncultured bacterium | reverse complement strand
AATTTATGATCCATCTTCTTATAGAAGATATGTGCTACCATAATCATATCCAAATTACCTGATTGAACCAATTCACTGTATGGAAATAGATCAGCAACGTTCCACGTTTCTGAAATATCCGTAACCCCTTCATGAGTATCTCCAGAAGCAGAACCTTGACCAGGAAAATGCTTCCCGCAAGAAATAATATTGTTTTTCTTCAATGCATTAATAAATATTTCAGCATGCTCAATCACCTTTTTTGGTTCGGAGGATAAGGCACGGTTTGATTTACCAATTATGGTTTCAGCTCCATAATCCAGGTCCAGAACTGGAGCAAGATTTAAATTAATCCCGCAAATTTTCAGAGAATCTGAAACGCTATTTGCAAATTGTTCCGTCATAAGAATATTATCCAAAAGACCAATATGATTCCATGAAGAGAGTTCAGGAAATCCATAATCTGGTTTTAAACGGGTCACTGATCCGCCTTCTTGATCAATTGCAACAAGAAGTCCATCATCAGAATAGGATTGAAGTTGCTGCGTTAATTCCCAGATTTGGTTTTGGGATTTGATATTTCGTGTCCCACGACCACCAATCTCAAGATCCTCATCGTAAAGGATAATGCCACCTAGGTTAAAATCATGGATATGTCGTACAATATCTGAATGATGATTTGCCTCGGTTCCACGAAACCCGGCGATGATAAGTTGTCCAACCAATTGGTTTAGGGAATGTGACATCCCATAAAAGTAAATTGAATAAATCAAATACCGAATAAAAAGATTTAATTTGAACTTGTTTGAAAATAATTTGCATTATCCTGATCTTTCAATCAGGTATTAATATCCCCCTGATTAAGAAAGAACTTTACATTATTTTTTTGTTCCTATTTTTTAATGCTGTACCAGTATCTACAAGTAATTAAAGATGTTCGGTTAGACAAAAGAAAATATTCTGGGCAATATTTGCATCTTTAATAAGGTGGAGTTTTACTTAATTGTTGTGGTGAATAAAAATGAAATTTTGAACAACGATATATCTATATAATGAGATTTCCATTCTCTTTTTAACTGTCTTAGAAAATTCAGTTTATGATAATGAGTATTATTAAGAAAGGTAGAATATATCAAACTTGAGTCGGTTAGAATTTATTAAATAAAAAATTACAAAATTTGTGTAGTTGTGTTATCTCAGGAATAAAGTCTTACGGGTTGAACTATAATTTCCGGATGTAATTTTGTATACATACATACCCCCAGGGACAAGTTCTCCCACATCATTTTTCCCATCCCATAATATGGATTTTCTTCCTACTGTCTGGCGATTATTGATTAATGTTTTAATCTTGGACCCTTTTATATCATAGAGAATGATGGTAACAGTATTTTCTTCAGATAAAGTATACTGGATCTTTGTATTTGAGTTGAAAGGGTTGGGATAATTCTGGCCCAAGGATAACCCAATTGGATGTGTTCCATTTTCTCCATCTATACTCATATAATTCAATTCAATGTAATCACAAACACCCCGAATAATAGCATTTGCTGTGAAATCATACAGACCCGCTTCTGCACAATTCATATCTTCATAGGTTAAAGCCATAACATTCTCCTCATGAGTCACCCACCACCAGCTTTCAGGATATTGATCAGGTGTCCCGGAGGTCCAGCTAATAAAATAGTCCCAATTCTCAAATCCTCCTTCAAAATAAGACTGGATACCACTGATAAACTGTTGTTCCAGAACAGCATAGTTTTCAGATGTTCCATCTGCATCATGGTAGACAAAATAGCGTGCACAGGAATATGCAGAATGCATGTTTAATGCAACTTCCACGGGATTGTCAGTTGTCATCAGTTCAATGAACCGGTTTTTCAACACATTCACCTCTGGTTCCAGGGGTTCATCGTCCCAACCACTTTCAATGTCAACTCCGTTGGCGTTTTCACGGGCAAATCCTAGTTCCACACCATCCGGGTTGTACATGGGAATGATATGAAAAACACAATTTTCTCGAACAAATTCTGAGAAGGGAGCATCGGAAAGTAACAAATTGATAATTTCATTTGTAACCCAAAAAGACTCTTCCTCTCCGGGATGGGTACGTGCGTGGATATAAATACGATGATTTGAGCTAGATTCTGGGTTTGCTGAAATAGTTAATTCCCAAAGAGCACGATTTTGGACTGTAGCTCCTAATGAATCAATGGTTACATAGGGGCTTTCTCCCCAGCGATTCAAGTCAACAAGTAAACTGTCATATCCATACCCCCAGTTTTGACTATCTCTTTGTAATATTAATTCACGTTCTGAAATTATTCCGCATTTATGATTTAAAGTTTGCCCTAAAACAAATGAAAAAAGAAAAATA
>CAZOUJ010000097.1:4897-6345 GCA_964582955.1 uncultured bacterium | reverse complement strand
CATAAATTTCATTGTATTGAAGGTGTTAGACAAGTCATCTAATTTTAATTCTTCAAAATCTGGTAGTTCATCCATTTCTTTAAGAGATTGATAAATTTGATCCCCAAGTCCTATTCCACCCTGTTCTGAAACAGCATCCGCCATGACTGTACTGAACATCATGGTTGATAAATTATTTCCGGTTTTCCCTGAAATTGATGTCTTTGGGATCGTTTTTTCCAATGTTTTAAAGACATAGGTAAGAAAAGCCGCTTCCATTTTTCTGCTCGCCTCTCGCAATTTAATATCTCGGGCTTCAACTGTTTTGGGCTGATCGATTTGTTCTATTGAGTTTATATCCATAATAATTTTACTAATCCTACATAATAATCAGTTTTGCATTTAGAGCTCCAGCCTGTTTGACAGCTTGAAAAATGGCAATTATATCCCTAGGTTTCAATCCCATTTCATTAAGGGCAGCTGCCAGGTCATTCACCGAAGTAGTCGTAGGAATGACTCCTGTTTTAGGCTCGGTTTCTTCTGCAGTGGTTTTGGTTACCTTTTCAACAACTGTCTCTCCCTCTTCACTAAGAGGAGAAGGCTGAGAAATAACGGGTCTCATTTGTGTATGGATAGTTAAATCTCCATGGGAAATCAATACTTCACTAATAATAACATTACCGCCTGCTACCACAGTTCCAGTTCGTTCATTGATAACAACCCGTGCCTCTATATCCGTTGCAACCATCAGTGTTTCCATTGCTGCAATAAAGAACGAGATATCACCCTGACTAGAAACAAATTCGGGATAAGTAATTTCAATCAAAGCAGCATTTATTGGTTGTGCTATTTCTCCCTCAGAATATCCGCTAAAGTTTTCATTTATCTTTTCTGATATTTGGGTAGCTGTTGTATAATCTGGTGAGTTTAATAATAATCTGAGGGGTTGATCCACCGCCATGCCCTGATCCGCAATTTCTTTTGTTAATTGCGCCCCACCTGGAATTCTTCCTACTTGAGCATGATTTTTTCTAAGGCGTTCACCTGCTTCAGTTTCAATATTATATCCCCCAACCGAAACCGGGCCCTGAGCCATGCCCCATTTTATTCCTTCACTGCTTATGAGTGGAGTCATAAGTAAAACTCCACCTTCTAAACTGGTTGCGTCACCCAAAGATGATATCACAACGTCAAAAGAAGTTCCAATTCTTCCATAAGTTGGAGTTTTACCCGTAACCATTACTGCTGCAACGTTGCGAGTTCGTAATTCTTTTTTAGGAATTGTGATGCCAAATCGTTCTAGCATATTACTGATGGTCTGCACTGTAAATATGGCTCCCCTCATTCCTGTAGAGCGATCTCCTGTTCCACCTAAGCCTATAACCAATCCGTAACCAATTAAAGATTCACTGCTTTCATTTTCAATCTGGGTGATATCCTTTAATCTGACCTCACTTCTCATAAATGAG
>CAZOUJ010000097.1:1673-4883 GCA_964582955.1 uncultured bacterium | reverse complement strand
AAGAAAAATAATTTATTTTTTTATATTTTTCATTAAAATGCGATGGGACCAATAAATGCTAATCCTACTAACCCCAATCCTACACCCCATGTTAACCAATTTTGAACTTTTCTTGGATTTACTACATTTTCCAATGTTCCACCCTTACGGTAAATAATTTCTGCATTAGCAATATTATAAGAAAATACAGTATTATCAGTGGAAATATCTCTTTCTCTGATATATCCCTCCAATTTGATAGTGTTCATTTCACCGTTAACTTCTATTATTCTTTTACCTTTGATAAAAAACATACCGTTTTCTGTTTCTTCTATGATAGTAGCTGATATTCTTCCTGTTAATTGATCTTTCTGCTCGGTCCCTTCAGAACCATCCAGAATATTCGAAATTTTACTGGCAGCACCAAATAATGGAAGATAATCGGTTAATGAACCAGCTACACTCCCATCCATTGACATATCGGTTGAACTTGAACTATTTACTTTTGATTCCCTAGAGGCATTGGAAGATTCAATAATGTGAACCGTTATCAAATCACCTACATTATGTGCCTTGATATCCGAATAGAAAGATGTAACAGAAAAATCTTCCATTTGACCCAATAGAAATGAACTCATAAATACTAATAATATTTGTTTCAATATTTTACTCATCATTTAATATATTCTGTTTAATTCAATACCACTCTTACCAAATTTATATTGACAATCTCACCAAAAACTTTTTTTCCGGTCCTCTCCAATATCACTTCAGCTCTATGACCAAGATTTCCGTCTTTTCTGGCAACTCCTTTTGTTTCAACAATCAGATTTCCAGAAACCAATTCCACACCTACTAAATCTCCTTGGTGAATATCAGGATAGTTTTTCATCATAGAGGTCGTTAGTGCTTTTCCTTTTTTGATTACCTGAGATGCCATACTCCCCTTCAATTCATTAATGTTAAGAATATATAGATCGTAATCACGGTTTAAAAGATAACTATTCTGCTCAAACATTTCCGGTTTTAGTTTTTCCTTTCTTGAAATAGTATTATTCGCAACTAAAACCGGAAAATAGGCTGAAACTTCCAGCGTTACTGGAAATGATTTCCCATTATCTTTTTCTTCAATCCAAATAGTTTGGTGACCTAATTTTTTCTTTCGTTTTGGAATTACAGTATATTCTCTATCCAAATCAATTTCTGGAACATGAATAAGTTTCAATTTGATGTCATTTGACTGAATAGTAAATACATTGGCATAATATATTTTAATCGTATGAGATAACGACTTTATATCGTCTGAGTTTTGTGAACAGATAAAACCGGTCAGAACAAATACAAACCCAATAAATTTTCGAATGATTAACATTTTACCGTTTAAGACTATTGGTCATTTGTAAGAGTTCATCAGCTGTTTTAACCGCTTTTGAGTTTATTTCGTACGACCTTTGAGAAACAATTAGATTAACCATTTCCTCAACAACATCCACATTTGATTTTTCCAAATATCCCTGGACACATACACCGAACCCTTCGTCACCAGGTGACCCGTATGATGGTTCACCGGATGCTTCCGTTTGTTCATATAAATTTCCGCCAATTGCCTTCAATCCTGCAGGATTCATAAATGTTGCTAATTCAAATTGCCCCATTTCTTCAGGTTCAACTTGACCATCAATCAAAACAGATAATACACCATCTTGACTTATTTTTATACTGGTCACACCTTCAGGAAGAGACGTTTCAGGATAAACCCGTAACCCTGTGGCTGTAACGATATTACCCTGAGAATTTACTCGGAATGCACCATCACGACTGTAAACATAACCTCCATCAGGCTGTGTAATCTGAAAAAAACCTTTTCCGTTAATAGCTATATCAAGAGAATTTCCCGTTTCAGTGATATTACCTTGTGAAAAGGATTTATAGGTAGATATTGGTTTATTTCCTAAACCAACCTGAATTTCTCCTGGTTTTTCCAACCCATCTTGGCTGCTCGCATCCCCCGACTCAATATTATCGTAAAGAAGGTCCTGAAATTCAACAGTGCTTTTTTTATACCCTGTGGTATTTACATTAGCCAGATTATGGGCAATAGTATCTACATTTAATTGTTGTGCTGTCATTCCCAATGCCGCAGTTCTTAATGATCTTAACATAAACTATATCTCCTTAATTTTATTTTATCTATATCTTCCAATATCATTTGCTGCTTTCCCAAGGGCATCATCCAATGTCCTAACAGCCTTTTGGGTACTCTCAAAATTTCTCTGTAGACTGATCAATTCAACCATTTCATTTACCGAATTCACATTAGAACCTTCTAAGTGCCTTTGTAATACCATACTCATTTCTGGTTCAAATGGATTATGATTATCTTTTGCTGAAAATAAGTTAACTCCTTCTTTAGATAATTTTGTATAATCTTCAAAATCTACTATTTTTAACTTATCAATATATTCATCATTCACAAAAAGCTCGCCCAATTTACTAATTTCGAAGTCACCTGTTTTTGACCCATCTAAGGATAAATTAATTACTCCACCCTGTCCCATAACATTAAATCCTTCCGCCGTGGTTAAATTCCCAACACTATTGACTGTAAAGTGTCCATCCCTTGTATAATACTCTTCTCCGTTGTTTTCTATAACAAAAAATCCCTTCCCAGAAAATGCAACATCCAACGGATTTCCGGTCTCTTTCATGGTCCCTTGAGTAAATTCAGTCTTAACATTCTTATTATCAGAATTTGAATCAAAAATATCAATCATATCTGTAAACATTATATCACGTTTATAACCAATGGTGTTAATATTTGCGAGATTATTGGATACTAAATCATTCTTAAATGTTTGAGCTGACAGGTCCTGTTTTAGTCTATCTAGGTTAATTTTCATAAAATTACTTAATATTGTTACTTTAAAAAAGACAACTGCAATGCCAAACAATCTATATTTTAACTATATATTTAACTAATACTTATAAAGTTATATATATTTGATTTTATAATATATTTTATATAAAATATAATTCCTATTTTATCTGTATGAATAGGAATATTATGGAATTAAAAAGGAATAATTTTCCTTCTCAGGAATCCTCTAAATAAACTGAGAAGGAATTGGGAGACACCGGTCCTATATAATGAGTCTTTCCATTAACACCGGTATTGAGGATATTATTAAAATCATTTGAATGAATTTATTTTATCCTGTTCAAGATTTTTTC
>CAZOUJ010000097.1:0-1663 GCA_964582955.1 uncultured bacterium | reverse complement strand
CGGAGGTATAGTATGAATAGAGAGTTCAAGTATTTCTGCTAGACCAAGAATCGAAGATAGAGGTTTATTAATTTGATTTTTTATCTTTAATACAACCTCACCCATTGCTGCAGTGTCCTTCAGCTCGCTCAACTCTTCATCCCGTTTTTTTAATTCCGATTCAATACTTTTTATTTTCGACTCTAGCGAAGTCAGTTTTTTTTGAAATAAGATATAGTGAAATATGAGTGAAATCTCTCCTGAAAGGAATTCAAATAATTTTATATCACTTTTTGAATATTTTCCTTTTTCTGATTGACCTAAATTTAATACACCAAGCAATCGTTTTCCGACCCACAGAGGCAGAGATGCAAACGATTTAAATTGTGTTTTCCTTTGAATTTGAATATGAGGTAAACCAGAGACTATGACCGGTTGTTTCTGTTTGATAACCCACCCAGAAAGACCAGCCCCTCCTCCAAAATCAAATTCTGTAATTAAATCTACAACATCAGGACCAACTTGAAATTCTTGATTCAACAATTCTTTTTTCTCATCATAAACATATAAAGTAGCAGATTGAAAAGGAATTTTTTTGCTAACTATTTTGCATAATTCAGAATATATTTCTTCAGACGAAATATCATTTTGCATTAAACCAACTAATTCCGAAAATATATTTCCGGACATTATCTGCTTCTCCTCACTACTCACTATGCAAAATTTCAATCAAATTAGCTAATTGGTCTCTTTCATTATCCTGCTCAATTGGTATTCGAACAACGAAACAAGTCTCAAGATTTTGCCAAGATTTATTCAGAAAAATATCCCCACCCATTGAAGTGATTATCTCGTAAGAAATTGTTAATCCCAATCCGGGATTATCATATGTATCTTTTGTGGTGAAAAAGGGATCGAATACCTTCTTTTCAATCTCCTTACTTATGCCTTTCCCATTATCAATAATATAAATCTCAATCCATTTTTTATCAATTATATTCGTACGTATTTGAATTTGAGGAGTTTTTTTCTTTGTTTTTTCCTGAATACTATCTCGAGCATTTATAATCAAATTCACAAAAACTTGTTCTAAAAGAAGAGCATTTCCAACAATAAAAGGAAGATCGTCACTGAACTCAATTGATACATCAATCTTTCTTTTTAATAATTCATATTCAACAAGTTTATGAGCATTCCGAATAGCTTGCGCTATATTAACCATTCCGATACTCTCATCTTCCGTTTGATTTGCAAAAAGCCGGATAACCCGTATATTATTATTAATTTGGGAAATTAAATGTTTTATTTCCTCAAAACTTTCCTTATCAATCTCTCCATTTGCTTTCACCAACTGTTCTCTCATCAACTCAAGTCGCATTTCTAATGCAGTAAGAGGTTGACTTATATTGTGGACTAAACCTACCGATAATTCACCTAATGCACGTATCCTATCTCTGGAGATAGTGAGGATTTGTTGATGTTTCAATTCTTTTTCGAGGGCTTTTTGAAAGGATGCATTTTTTGCGCTGACGATGATAAAATTACTTTCCCCTTTTATATTTTCTATAACATTAAAACTTGCATAGACCGGAACAGATATCCCCTTAAATACCAAATGTGTATCGAGATTTTGAATATTACCTTTTCGGATTTGTTTTTCTAATGTTTCCTTCCCTTCTTCGAT
>CAZOUJ010000096.1:2757-6432 GCA_964582955.1 uncultured bacterium | reverse complement strand
TCTTTGAAAAAATGACCAGCATCATCGATGATAATATCATAACTTATTTCATTAATCCAGGCGGCCTGTCCCCACCCAACCTGCACGGAACAAAACGTTAGAAAAAGCGATGAAAATATAGCTGTTTGTTTCATTGTTATTTCACTATAATATGTTAATACCTAAAGGTGAAAATTAATAAGACTCTAACATTTTTCCAATCATAGTATGCACAGGAATAGGGATACTCCAACCAGGTAATGGATCTTATGAATATGCTAGGGAAATTGATCTAAAACGATCGGAGTATTTTATTTATCGCGAGGGGGTTACCTTTATTTTTAAAGTTTTATATTTAGACTTTGAAAGTTTAATTGAATTATTCTTTAACATATCTACATTTATCTGACTTCCATCAATTCCATCCTGAATTAAAAATGTACCTAACCCCTTCAAAGAATTAGAATCCCAAGTTAGTATTATTAGATTTGAAGGAGGAAACGCAAGTCTAATATCCCATACATGCTCTATTAAATCACTTGTATTTCCTTTTACTATTTGGGTATAATATCGTTCTCCCATCCACCTAAGAGCTGCATCAAAAAATGGTGGAGGGGGTGGAGGGGGGGCTACAGTAAGAACACTACTAAAGTTAGGATGATCTATATTTTTCCGTTTTTCACACGAAAACAAAACAATAACTGATAATATTAAATAAAATTTCATTAACTAAATTACCCTACCCCCACTTTTTTACAAAGAGGTGGAAAAGTTCATAATATATTTCCGTTCTTCAATTATTTTAGAAATAGAATAATTAATGATAAACAGTTACATTTAAATCGGAAGAAATATTTACTGGATACATATCAAAAGTTTGATTGTCAAAATATTTGATTCTATTTGGGATAGTTTGCAAAATAGTATCTTTTAGTCCTTTAGATATTTGGTCCGAACGATACTTAACAGCTACCCACGGTAAAAAACTTTCTGCTATGTCTTCACGTTGGGGATATTCCTTAGCATAACTAGAAATGAAGTTACAATCAGATTTTTGGGCAGAAATCCATCCACTTGAAAAAGCATGACTACTATCGAGAGATGTATGTGCTGCTTCGTGGATAAATGTTTCTTCCAATATCCCTTCATTTATATAATCAGAGGCCTGACCGGTGTGAATAAGTAAATTATTATTTCCACCACCAAATGGTTTAGTACCTTTATGAATCCAAACAGTCTCAACATCTCTTCGAAGAACAGTTGGCAGGCGTCCTATTTCCTCTCCATACTTCAAAGCTTCAGCTAAAGCACTATCTGGGCTCCCAAATTCTGGATTAACCTGAATCTCACACATTAGCCCATCGTTAAAACTCGCGTTAAAAAGGTATGCGTTTATAGTAGTCCAATCATTGATCCTTCTGTCAAACATTTCCCTCTGTCCAATTCCAGAATATATGACTACTTCAAGAGTAGATGAATCTGCAGACGTAATAATATCCTTATCAATAAAAATGGTACCACTAAATGGAGGATTTGATTCGCATCCCATCTCATTCTCGCAAGCTAAAATCAATCCCAATGATATCAGTAAAAGTCTCTTCATACTTTCAATTTATCCTATCCCCACTTTTTTACAAAGAAGTTGAGACCTTGTGCTATAAATGTATATAGAATTGAAGTGATTTTCTATAATACAGTTTTGTAGAAAAGTTTAAATCCCAAAAACTGCATCGTTATTTTAAATATGTAATTTGAAACACATTTTAGGGGGAAATTTATTTTATAAATCCCTTTTGCTGATATTTATTCCTGTATTTTGAATAAAGCATTTTATGCCTATCTGATAAATCTAATCGTCTCCCTTGAATAAAAGCCATATTCACTTGTGTGCGGACATCCAGAATGTCTCCATCTGAAATAAAAAAGGTGGCGTCTTTTCCTATATCTATAGAACCTACACTTTCTGCCACACTTAGAATCTCTGCCGGTGAAAGTGTGATAGATCTCAGGGCTTCTTCATTGGGGAGCCCGTAAGAAGATGCTTTTGCTGCGTAATATGGGAGATTCCTGATATGAGGTGTTTGAAACGGTGATTCGCTATTGGATATGCAAAACTTCACTCCCGCTTCAAATAACTGAAATGGAGTGATGAAAGGTTGGTCATATTTTTCAAAACGTCGCATGGGAAGTGAATAGACATGAGTATAAATTACTGGAATATCTTTTTCTTTCAGTAACCGTGTTACACGCCAGGAATCTCTCCCACCAACTAAGATCATTGTTAAATTATGTCTGTTGCTCCAATACACAGCCGCTTCAATCTGTCGGACCTCATTTGCATGAATGAATAGAGGAATTTCACCCTTTATAACAGGCAGCATTCCTTCCATACGCAAATTATGTTTAAAGGACCGACTGTTGGTTTTTTTTAGCTGTAGATATGCACGGGCTTCCTGAATTAAATCATCCATTTTTTGTATGGATTTCAGTCTGGAATCTGTATCCTCTTTTTTATTCTGTTTTCCGCTGTGAGGCTTGGGTACGTTCATGGATGGCCAGAATAAATGAAGACCAACAGGATGTTTTAAGGTGGCATCTTCCCAAGTCCAGCCATCCAGAATCATGAGTGAGGAGGTCCCTGAAACCATACCGGACCTAGGGACGGACAGCGCCAGAAGAATCCCATTCGACCTTGAGACAGGAATAAGTTCAGAATCCGGATTATAGCTCACATTGGCTCGGACATTGGGGTTCAAGTCTCCAACTTCTGCATAATCTTTCGTGGCTCGAACTGCACCAATTTCCTGAAGTCCAAGGGTGGAGCCTGCTGAAATCATGCCAGGGAAAATATGCTGACCGGTTACGTCAATCATTTCTGTTTCAGGAGGATAAGAAAGGTTTTCTCCAATAGAGACAATTTCCCCATTTTCAAATAATAAATCAGTTTTCACTAAACTGCCATGAGATACGGTATGGATGGTTCCACCCTTAATCAAAATGGGGTGATCTTGGTCAGAAGCCGGAATCTGATCAGATGAGAACAGAACATGCAGCAGGATTAATAGACCAATTTTGAGTTTCAAAATTCCTCCTGACAGTGAAAATATTTTGGAGATTCTTCCTCGTGGTGTTTCCATTCCTTTTTATTTTGTTCATCTCCAACCGATAAAATCTTGTTTATCAACTTTTCCCGAAGCTCCCTATCTCTTTTCTGCAACTGTTTATTCTGTTCCAGAGAGAAATATTTAATTCCGTCTATCCAAGTCTGCTCACAGATTGCAGTAGGTGATAGAGGATGGTCACTCCAAATAACAAAATCTGCATCTTTTCCTATTTCCAAAGAACCCACCCATTGATCTATTCCTAATTGTGTGGCGGGATTCAGTGTGACCAGTTTTAACGCATCTTCTTCAGATAATCCCCCATATTTAACCCCTTTGGCAGCTTCAGTATTCATTCGCCTTGCTAATTCTCCAGAGTCAGAATTAAAAGACACATTGACACCTACATCCGTCATGAGGGCTCCATTATAAGGAATGGCATCAATCACTTCGTATTTATAAGCCCACCAATCGGTAAAGGTGGACGCACTGGCACCATGCTGTTTAAGCCGATCTGCGACCTTATATCCCTCTAAAACATGCTGGAACGTTCCAACTGTGAAACCAAAATCTTCGGCCACCCTTGTGAGCATTA
>CAZOUJ010000096.1:300-2747 GCA_964582955.1 uncultured bacterium | reverse complement strand
TCGTTCCCCATCTAAAATTTCTACCAGAGCTTCTAACTCCAAATCTCGCCTGGGTGGAACTTTTTTCTTCCATTGTTTGGGATTTTCATTATAATCATTCCATTCGTTTTTATACTCCACCGCCGAAGAGAAAGCATCCAGAAGAATTTGTTCGACCCCCATCCGAGTTTGAGGATAACGGGTTGTATTATCATCTCCCCAATTAGACTGTTTGACATTCTCACCCAAAGCAAATTTGATTCCTTTGACTGCATTGGAAAACAGTAGATCATTCGGTGATTCTCCCCAACGTAATTTGATAACAGCATTTTGACCCCCGATTGTGTTGGCTGAACCATGGAGAATATTTGCTATAGTTAATCCTCCTGCCAGTTCACGGTAAATAGCAATATCATCGCTATTAATGACATCCTGAATTCGTACCTCAGCTGTGATCGATTGAGTCCCTTCATTTATGGAAAATGCAGCTGAATGGGAATGGCAGTCGATCAATCCTGGGGTTATATGTTTTCCTTTTCCATCTATAACCATTGTTTTTCTGGTAGGATTGATTCCCTTAGAAATTTGTTTCACTTTCCCATTCTTAAACAAAATGTCATGCCCTTTCAAAGTACCTTGTTTGCCACTGGTCCAGATGGTGGCATTTTGAACCAATACTATTTTATCTGTTAACGATGGGCTCTCCCAACCATAGGCACCTTCCGGATAAAAAACAGATAGTTCAGTCTGTTTTTCGGGGTCTTTCGTTTTATCTTTTTCTTCCAATTCTCCTGTTTTGACTGCTTCCCAACTCAGCTGGAGGTCATTGACAGTGCTTTCCATTTTATTTTCAAAAATATACCCGGTAAATCGGCTTGGTGCAGAGGTAGAATCCCATGTTACCATCCAACTGACAAAGCGCCCGGTTACCTTCAATTTGGATAATTTATATTTGGTTGAATCCTTAAAAATTGTACCGCTGTAATTGTTCCCCTCTTTCTTGAGTTCTAGTTGATATGATTTTTCCCCAATAACTAATCCCCATTTCCCGGATATGTTTACATCATATTTGGATTTTACGGGATATTCCACTCCACCAACCCAGGTTGAAATAATTTCAGAATTTTTCTTGAAGATATCCCCCTGAACAATAGTAAGGTTTGCCAGGTATCCTTTTTTAATTTTCCCTAATTGATTTCCTAAACTCATGTGTTCGGCGGGAACAGTGGTCAAAGCAGCCAGGGCCTCAGATTCTGAAAGACTTCGTTCAACAGTTCGCATTAAATTTTTTCGAAATTCCTTCTCTTCTAAACCATGAGATGTGATCCCAAACGGTATTTTATGTTTCACTAATTCTGCAGGATTATCAGGAGCCATTTCCCAGTGTTTCAGCTCTGCTGTGCTGTAAGTAAGTGCATGATTTGGATTTGAAATATCCGGAGTGATCGGAAAATCCAGTGGTAAGATAATAAAAGGCTTGGCTGAAGCTATTTCTTTTAATCTTCGAAATTCATAACCACTTCCTTTTACCCAGCAGTTCAATTTAAACTCATTTGCAAGATTGAATGATCGTAAAGCTGCCAATTCCTGATTAGTCTCAAAAAGGAAGGGTTTTTTAAATTGAATCCAATCGCCTAAAATGGCTAAATCACGGTTCTGCTCGAAAGGTTCATTGAACTGGGGATAGGTTTCTGCCTGCTCCATGGATCTTCTGTACCAGTCTGCATCTATGAATGTCTGCCGAATAAGAGCTAGAACGCCTAAAAGCGAATTAGGATATTTTTTACTTCCCCAGCCATCCACTTCATAGACAATATTTTGGGCAACCTTGGATTTAAGAACAGTCCCCTCATTATCCAATTGAATTACAGCTGTCTGCCCCTGAAATACACCAGAATCGGGAACGATGTGAGCACTGGTAAAACCCAGTTTTTGTAAAGATTTTATACTCTTTTCATCCGGTTGATAAAGCTGCGACATATCTTTTCTTGAATGAACTTTAAAATTCCAATGGGAGTCGTGATGAGATATTGTTTCCTTTTTTGTAGGAAATTTCACCCAACTATCAATGAAACCGGGATAAATCGTTTTTCCAGTCATATCCAAAACCGAAGCGTCTTTGGGAATTTTGATATTTGTCCCAACCTTTTCAATCAAACCGTCCCGAATGATAATAGTGGCATTCTCTTTGACTTTCCCCGGTTCAACATAAATCTTACCTCCCTCGAATGCCCACACTCTGGAGGGATTCTCCCTCAAACCGTCTGGAGGTTCAATCTGCCCAAAAATCAAACCGGAAAGAAATAAAGTTAGAAAAAATATTTTCGACATCTTATAATAAAAACTCAATCTTTGGATTAATTTACATTTAAATAAAAAATATTTAAAATCGTTCACACCACAAAATTATCAATTTTTATATTTATCCATCCCCACTTTTTTACAAAACTTATTTCAATAGCACCATC
>CAZOUJ010000096.1:0-290 GCA_964582955.1 uncultured bacterium | reverse complement strand
ATTTATAACAAAATCTCAATATTCGAATTTATTTACATTTAAATAAAGAAAAATTTTAAATCGTTCATACTACAAAATTATCAATTTTTATATTTATCCCATCCCCACTTTTTTATAAAGAGTCGGGAGACAAAATACCTCCACTTTAAGACAAGACTTGTATATTTAATTAACGAGAAAATAAATCGTATATATTTATAGTAAGAGCAGGAAGTAATTTATATTCTTCTCCATATATTTCAGATGTACCATCAGGGTACATAGTGAAAGAGAAGGACTCAACCATCGCA
>CAZOUJ010000095.1:3027-6541 GCA_964582955.1 uncultured bacterium | reverse complement strand
CATATTATTGTTGAAAGTCTCTTATAAGAGATATGCCATTGGCGAACTTTATCTTTCCTCTCTGTTTGGAGAATTAATGATCTGGTCTGTTTTTTCATTAAATTATATTCTGAAATATCGGATGAGTTTACTAGGAGTTAAGTTTTGATACAATTAATATTGACCCGTAATATTTGGTAATCAATTTATTCATCAGATGCATGTTCATTCTTTATTTCCGATTTAGGAGATTGCTCAACCTTTTCCTCCACAACATCATCAACAGTTGCAATGTCCGAATCATCTAATTTATATTCATCCTTTACCCGCTCTATATCTTCCTTCTTACCATCAATAAGTATCTGAAGTTGGTCAACTTTTTGAACCAAATCAAAAAATTCCGAATTTCCAGTAAAATTTACCATGTTATCTTCCTTGGCATGGTCACACACAAATCTTCCCAACTGTTCATACAATTTTGCTAGGTCTCGTTCATGCTGATGGACTTCCAATTTTATCTTACCTACGCGAGTTACCTCTTCCGTCTTTGCAACAGCAAATTTTCCAACTTCCTCTGCTTTATCAACAGCAACAGTTGTCCATTCCTTTACGGTTTCAATTAAATCGTCTAACGACCTTGACATTATGAATATGATTTCACAAGGTTAATATATTATGAAATTATCTCTTTCTTTACTTTGGTACAATACTCATATTTAGTAATGAATATGTTGTAAAAATATGACTTCTTCCAACTCTTTTAATGCATCAATTGCTTTGTTAGAAACTTCATTATCAATTCGAATTGCACCCAGGGCAAATCCATCTTTTTTCCTGCTCAATAAATATACACTAATATTTACACCACACTCACCCAAAATTGTGCCCACCTTTCCAACAACTCCCGGTACATCTTTATTTTTTATAAACAAAATTGTACCCCTTGGCTCTATATCCAAATCATAACCCAAAAAATGAGTGAATGCAACACGGTTGGCATCGAATACTGTGCCATGGATTGTTGTTGTTTCATTGCCCTTGGATACCGTCGTTCGAATTAGGTTTGCGTATCCACCACAATCAGAAGATTTTGTCTTTTCAACAGTAATTCCAAGCTCTTTCGCTATTGCTTCTGCGTTGTTAAAATTTAATCGTTCACTGATTCTTTCCATTAAAAACCCTTTTAAAAATGACAAGGTCAAAGAGTTGATATCATTAATAGCGCCAGCACATTCAACTTTTATGGATGTTACCGCTCCTTCAATAAAATATCCATGTGTGGTTCCAAGCTTTTCCGCTAGATCAAGGAATGGAGATAGCTCAGTTAAATTTCCATAATCAGATATTGGGACATTTAAACCTCCGGTTAATATCTTATGGGTCAGGTAATCTCTTACTGACTCACAGACTGCTATAGAAACACCTTCTTTTGCCTCCTTTGTAGATGCGCCCAAATGTGGTGTAAGAATCACATGTTTTGTGTTTGTTAAAGGATGATTGGATTCTAAGGGTTCAATAGAATAAACATCTAATGCTGCACCGCCAATAATATCTTCATTTAAAGCAGTGACCAAATCAATTTCATTAACTATACCACCCCTGGCAACATTAATTATTACTGCTGTTGTTTTCATCATCTTTAACCGGCTTAAATCGAACAGATTTCGAGTTTTATCATTAATGGGTAAATGGAGCGATATAAAATCCGATTCCCGTGTTAAGGTATCCAAATCCACGAGTTTAACCTCATCTTTTTTAAACATATCTTGATTACAATATGGATCATAACCAAAAATATTCATCTGGAAGGATTTACACCGTTTTATAACTTCCCGACCGATTTTTCCGATTCCAACGATTCCCAAGGATTTTCCTCTCAGCTCAACACCCACAAGAGCATGACGATTCCATTCTCCATTTATTAATCCAGAATGACCCTGTGGTATATTCCGTGCTAAAGCTAACATCATCCCGATTGTATGTTCTGCAGCAGAAATTGTATTCACTTCCGGTGTATTAATATCGATTACCCCCCTACGCGTTGCAGAAGGAATATCAATGTTATCAACTCCCACACCTGCCCGACCAATTATTTGAAGATTATTCGCCAGGTCCATCAGTCCCTCTGTTACTTTTGTTCCGCTCCTGATAACCCATCCGGAAGCATCAGAAACATGGGTTTTTAACTCATCTTCAGTCCATTCCGGGAGATAATCAACACTTAGACCAGCTTTTTTTAACAGGTCAATTCCAGATGTAGAAATAGGATCAGATATTAAGACTTTCATGATTTTTTATCCGCTAACATATTTAAGGCGGACCCAGCTCTGAACCAATTAATTTGAGTATCATTATAACTGTGATTACATAGTATCTTATCTTCTAAACCATCCGAATGCTTCAGTGAGATTGTGATTGGTTTTCCAGGTGCAAATTGATTTAAATCAATCAAATCAATAATATCTGTTTCCTGTATTAAGTCATAATCCGATTTTTCTACAAATGTAAGAGCAAGCATTCCTTGTTTTTTTAAATTTGTTTCATGAATACGTGCGAATGATTTCACTAAAATTACTCTGACCCCTAAATGCCTTGGCTCCATGGCAGCATGCTCTCTGGAAGAACCCTCACCATAATTTTCATCTCCTACCACAAGGGTATCAATACCAGATTGTTGATAGTGTCTCTGAACTTCCGGAACCGGTGCATATTCGCCGGTAAACGGATTGAGAACAGAGTTAGATTTCTTATTAAAGGAATTAATAGCGCCAATAAAACAATTGTTCGATATATTATCTAAGTGTCCCCTATACCTCAACCAAGGTCCTGCCATAGAAATATGATCGGTTGTACACTTCCCCTGGACCTTAATTAATAATTTCAGACCGGTTAAATTTTCACCATTCCATGGACTGAATGGGATCAATAATTGTAATCTTTCCGAATTAGGATCGATATTTATAATGTGTTCCATTCCATTCTCAGATGGAGATTGATATCCATTATCTTCTACCGCAAATCCATGAGGGGGAAAATCTATTCCGTTTGGCTCATCTAAATAAACTTCTTCACCCTTTTCGTTTACTAGAGGGTCAGTCAGGGGATTAAAACACAACTCACCTGCAATAGCCATTGCTGTGACTATTTCCGGTGAAGCAACAAATCCGTGTGTATTTGGATTACCATCATTTCTTTTTGCAAAATTCCGATTGAAAGAAGTAATGATTGAGTTTTTTTCCTGTTTATCAGCTCCATCACGTTTCCACTGTCCAATACACGGTCCACAGGCATTTGATAATACAACACCACCTATTTTTTGAAATGTATTTAAATATCCATCTCGTTCAACAGTAAATCTAATCTGTTCAGAACCTGGTGTAACCGTAAATTGCGATTTTACTGATAATTTTTTATCTATGGCCTGTTGTGCAATGGAGGCTGCCCTTGTGATATCTTCGTAGGAAGAATTAGTACAGGAACCAATCAAACCCACACTAATAGTTTTTGGCCATTCATTTTCAATTACAGTTTCTTT
>CAZOUJ010000095.1:356-3017 GCA_964582955.1 uncultured bacterium | reverse complement strand
AGCAAGGTCAGGAGTAAAAGGACCATTAATATGAGGTTCCAAGTCAGACAAATTAATAGTAATGACCCTTTCAAAATATTTTTCTGGTTGTTCGTAACATTCCATATCTCCTCTAAGATCAGCAGAAATTGGATCAGCAATGTCCACAACCTCTGATCTGTTCGTTCCTTGTAAATATTCCCTCATTTTATCATCATATCCAAATACCGAAGTTGTGGCACCAATTTCCGCACCCATATTACAAATCGTTCCTTTACCGGTACATGATATTGAATTTGCTCCAGGTCCAAAGTATTCCACAATAGCTCCTGTTCCACCCTTTACAGTCAATATCCCCGCTAATTTTAGGATGACATCCTTAGCAGATGCCCATCCATTTAGTTCCCCTATCAATTTCACACCAATTAATTTAGGAAACCGCAATTCCCACGGCATCCCAGCCATCACATCTACCGCATCAGCACCTCCTACACCGATAGCAATCATGCCCAAACCACCTGCATTTACTGTGTGTGAGTCAGTACCTACCATCATACCACCAGGAAATGCATAATTTTCCAAAATAACCTGATGGATAATTCCTGCACCATGTTTCCAAAATCCGAGACCATATTTAGTTGCTGCAGATTCTAAAAAATCATAGACCTCGCTATTTACAATTTGAGCCGTAGACAAATCCTTGTCCGCTCCTGATTGTGCTTGAATTAAATGATCACAGTGGACCGTGGACGGAACAGCAACCTTTTCCTTTCCTGCCATCATGAACTGTAACAGTGCCATCTGTGCTGTGGCATCCTGCAAACCAACCCTGTCAGGAGAGAACAAAACATAGTCCTTCCCCCTTCCAAATTCTGTAAGGGTTTTATTTTCTGACACATGGGAATACAAAATTTTTTCCGTCAAAGTCAATGGTCTCTTAAGAAGACTTCTAATTTGACTCAATTTGGTTATGTATTGGGTATATAATCCCTTAATTAACTCTAAATCAAACATATTGTGTGCCAGATGGTATAAATAGAAAGAAAATGGTGTGTTTTAGACCGCGAAAATTAATTTGATTTGAAATATAATTCCAATCTCAATAATAACAATCATACCTAAATTTAATGCTTATGAATTGCCTATTTTTTATTTTTGGCTTTTTATTATTTATTTCATCTTTGGAAGCAAAGACTTCCTGGTCTGTCATACATTTATCTCCGGATGAGATTAGAATAAAAGTGGAATCAAAGGGAAGCTATGCCAGGGAGATTGAACCATTCCACTGCCTCATCGGACTTCCTGATTTACAGATTCCGGAAGTTAAATTCACCTATTCTATTCCACTAATTCTAAATGATACTGCTGCTCCCTCTTTTCCCCTAAGTGTAACCTGGCTCCAGTTTCAACTTTTAAAAGGATTACAGACAGGGACCCTGGTTATTTCACCTTTCAGTCTTGAAGGAATAGCGTATGAAGAAGTTATCGTCACCATTCCTATCTCAGGAAGTGTCTCTACCCCTGGAACTAGCGTATCGGCACGAATAGCATCCTCTTTGAAAACTCGAGTTATCAATTGGGAATTTGCAAAACATTGGACCAAACCCATCCAAAGATTTCAACCAAAATTTTTGGACATCCCATCATATACAGTTAATGTTGTTCCGGAAAATACTGACTACATTATGATTGGACCTGCTGAATATGAAATAAATTTGATGCCTCTTATGGATCTCAGGATAAATTCTTTTGATAACCCTTTGAATACAATTTTTTCTTCCACCGATTCCATTTTTCAAGTATACAGCAATGGAAGTCCGGATGCTCAAGCAATTAAGAACTTTTTTGAGGATGCTCTTTCACTTGCAGATGGACTCACTTTCGGTTTATTGGTAGGTGATGTCCCCAATTTACCAACACTTTATGAAGGGGATTACGCATCGGATGATCTATTTGTGACATTTAATGGAGGTATCCCTGAGATCGCTTTGGGTAGATTTCCTGCAAAATCATCCGGAGATGTTCAAGCCTTCGTAGAAAAAGTCATTCAATACGAAACGGACCCGGAGTACGGATTATGGAGACAAAGAATCACACTAGTAGCTGACGATGAAGCTCGCCCCTTAGTAAATGATACATCCCATACGTCCCATACGGAAGAGTTAGGCCAAATTATTCCACCTCAACTGGACATTGAAAAAATTTATCTCATGGAATACCCTGAATCAAACGATGCTTCATTATATGGGGTTACAAAACCAGAAGCAACAGAAGATTTGTTTAATTGGTTGGCTCAAGGGACTGCAATCGTCAATTTTATTGGCCACGGTTCATATTACAAATGGGCTCAGGAAGGCATTCTTGATAAAAACCGTGGAGATATATCCTTTATCCAGACCGGAAATAAATTGCCACTCTGGATAGCAGGAACTTGTGCATGGGGTGAATTTGATAATACAGCATATGATGCATTTTCTGAAGATATAATACGGCTGGAAGGAAACGGTGCTATTGCTATAATTACCACCTCAAGAAGTGTCTATGAAGGTCCAAATTGGGTCTTTCTGAGAACTCTATACGGAGCACTATTTCCAGATGGTGAAATAGCTGATATCCCTTTAGGAAATATTTTACAAAGTGTTAAAATATACTGTATTATAATTTAATACTCTTGTGAATATA
>CAZOUJ010000095.1:0-346 GCA_964582955.1 uncultured bacterium | reverse complement strand
TTACAAAGTGTTAAAGTCGGTTCCATAACGGGTATAGTTTTTCACCTTTTTGGTGATCCCGCAATGAAAATACAATTTCCCCGTGAATCTATTGATCTAACTCTATCAGAACCGTTAGAGATATTATCACCGGAAACAGCTACATCTGATTTTTCGCAAGAGGGCGGTACCGGGGTTTTAGTTGTCCGCGAATCGAATCGGATGATTGAAAGAGAATATTCTTATATATCAAATTCAGGATTGGTTAATTCTTCGATTTCCTATTCAATTCCAGGATCTATTTTATCATTAGTTGAAATTTCTTTTACGGGTTCCCAGGTCAGCGGAGATTTTTGGATACCAATGG
>CAZOUJ010000094.1:2560-6566 GCA_964582955.1 uncultured bacterium | reverse complement strand
TCCATTCCATATAAAATTTTATAAAGCTGAATTTTTACATAGAATAGAATTAGGACCAAAAAAATATTGTTGGACAATATTTATACCATTGACAAGAAGAAGAGAATGGGGTTTTTCGACATCCGAAGGATGGATCAATAATATTGATTACAGAGGGTTTGTTAATATTTGGGGATCTATTGTACAGCAGGAAAGAGGTTACATGATGAGGAATGCGCCCTGTTCGAATCCGATTCCGGGTGGAGACTGTTATACATCCGATGATATAGGATACAATAAAAATTATAATTATGACTATAACTTGATCGATAAGCCGCCACCTTATTACCCCGATCAAAGTACAGAAGACAATGCCATTGTTCTAAGGTTGAAATCCTATGGATTGTTTACAGGTGAGTGATGACAACTATCTCACATTTGATCTATTTAATTATTCTTAAATAACAGGGAGAAGGCAATTTTTGAATATAGGACTTGACATCGGCCGACAGGTAGTGAAACTGGTAGCTTTGGAAAAAAATAAGACCGGGTATAAAGTTGTAAAAACCTCCCAACGGTTCATTCCTGACCAAAACCGACCCTATGATCCTGAAAAAATTGATTTGCCCATAAGAGTGATTGCTATAAAAGAATTGCTCCGTCAAATTGGGATAAAACCAAAACGGTTAAAAAACCTGATTACTGGAATCAGTGGCACCAATGCATCAGTAAAACAAATCACTACCATGGAAATGGAAAAAAATGAGTTGGATTCATCCATGAACTTTGAAGCAAGGAAACATATTCCTATGGATGGTACCGATGCAGTAATTGATTACCAAATTTTGGGTCCAAACAGAAATGAAGTTGATAAAATTGATGTTGCTTTAATTGCATGTACAAAGCGAGTATTGACCGCTCATTTGGATATGATAAAAGATTCAGGTATAAAACCGGGTATTGTTGATGTTGATCCGGTGGCTGTCATGAATTCATTTCTTGCAGCCCATAGTTTACCCGAGGAGGGCGTGGTTGTGCTCTTGGACATCGGAGCTGTCACCTCTTCATTAATTGTATGGGGAAACCATGATATGTTTTTTACTAGGGATCTTCCCGTTGGTATTCATGAGATGGTGAAGGATATCTCTGTACGTAAGTCCCTCGACTACCTAACGGCACAAACTGAATTGATTTCATCAGGGGTAGAAGCGTTTAAAAAACCTGAAGAGGTTCAAGGAATTATAGCTGTTACCGACCGATCTGCTTTAGAAAATTTTGTTGAAGATGTCCGACGTACTTTACGATTTTATGCCAAGTCTTCAAATCAAAGTCATTTTACGGGGATTTACTTATCAGGAGGAGGGAGCTCCATTTTAGGATTGGATGCTTTAATTCAAGAACGCTTGCAATTAGATACCGCTGTATTTAACCCATTTTCTGGAATGGAAATGAAAGACGATATTCTGGAAGGAGATCCATCTCAGTATACCATTGCATCAGGATTAGCCATCAGAGGTTGTTGCGAATCATGAAAAAATTGATTCTTATAAATCTGAATAAAAGAGAAACCTCTGAATCCTTAGCCATCAGGAATAAAGAGAGAATCCGATGGTTCATATTTGGATTATTGGTGAGTTTATTATTTGGAGTAAATGGTTTGACCTGGCACATCGGTTTTAATTATAATAGACTTATCAATCAGAAAAATATGGAGATTGACCAAATAAGAGAAGAGATCAGTTTATTGCGTGAAAAAGGTAAAAACCTCTCAAAACAGGATATTATGACATTGGCAAACTTGGAAAATAACCGGTTTCTTTGGGCTGAAAATCTTGAAAAGCTAGGGGAAATGACCCCTGAAGACATGTCATTGACCGAACTACAATATAAAAAGAACAAACTATTAATTAAGGGTATTGCCACAACCTACAGAGGCCAGAAAGACTTTGAACAGGTGGAACGTTTCATTCATGTACTGAAATCAAATGACGATTTCTCAAATCATTTTACACGTTTAAGACTTATGCATCATTCATTAATAAATGTAAGAGGGCAGGATATTGTGGCATTTGAGTTGGAAGCGCCCTTGGCAACCATTCCACCCATTTCAAAACAGATGCAAACTATAAAATTTGCTACACAATCAACGACAAAATCTCCAAGAGAAGAAGAGGATAGCGCAGAAAAAGATCCGACAGCATTATCCCCGGGAGGAGAATCCTAACAATGAATCGTAACTCATTGTTATTTGGTATAACCGTATTTCTGACCCTCACTTTTTGGGGAAGTCTAAAATTTTTCATTGGAGATAAGCCGCTCTCCCTGAAACAATTGGAACTAAAGCAAACCGAATTGAATGAACAATATATTAGTGCTAAAATTTTGGCGGAAAAACTGGATCAGGTATATACATTGTTCTCTGAAAATTTAGCGCTGTCAGTTGCAGATTCTCTGGCAGAGGACTCTTCACTACCATTCCTAAAATCATTAACGGATATGATGACAAAAAATGATATTATCATAAAAAATATAAGACCAAGATCCCGGGAAAAAGTAGGTAATTATTACAGTTCTCCTTATGAAATAACGGTAAAATGCAGTTTTGAAAATTTAGGGAAATTTCTGGCTGAAATGGAAAAATCTCCAAGACTCATTGCAATAAATGAATTGTCTATAAAAAATGGTATTGAACGCATAAAAAACCGTGCAGAAGAAAATGAGCTTATGAAACAGGAAATTGATTTACATATTTCCACTTTGACCTTGATTAAATCAAAAGTAAAAATCATCTCATGAATGACCGCTCAAATACTGTTTGGGTCATCGTTATAATTTTATCGTTAATATCGGGTTTATTTGCTAGTCTGAAGCTATATCCTGTGCGCATGAAATGGCAAAACGCAGTTATGCGTGCTCAAAATACAAACATTGGTACAGATAAAGAACTGGAGAATGTAATAGGATTTCTCGAGGACAGACTAAAATATCGTTTAGGTTATGAGTTTTCACTTGAAAAAGAGCCCATGAGACTCACAAATGTTGTTTATTTAACCGATGCCAGTGGAAATCGTATCAGTGGGAAGCGCACATCTAAGATAAAAGTAACCCACGTTATAAACGGAAAAGTAAAATATGCTGGCATCTATTTCAAGGGTGAAAACTTTAATGTGGTGGAAGGGGACTCCATTGCAGGTGGAAGGGTAAAAAATATAGGGAAATTTGGAATAACCGTTGAGAAACAGGGGCAAGATGTATTTTATGATGTTGAAACAACTTCTCTGGATGACCAACAAACGAAATCAGGTGATAAATGAAACAATTTACAATTAGGTGTTTATTATTAATCTCAATTTTATTGGCACAGAATGCCAAAACGATTTCTGCCCAGGAGGAAAAATCCCCTACGCTGGTTTCCGTTCATGCAGAGGATGCATATTTACCAGGTATTCTATCTGTCCTTGCCAAGGAAAGTGGCTATAATATCGTTACGGATCCGCATGTAAACCGTCAGGATAAAATTTCTATTCACTTGGATGAAGTTCCCATTGAACAGGCAATCAATCTTGTTGTTCGGTCTGTTGGATTGAGCTATGAAATTGTAGGAAACTCATTTTTAATAGCTGAGCCTAAAAAGCTGGAAAAGGAAGTGGGAATTACATCTCATGTAATTGATTTAAAATATTCTGATGCAATGGAAGTGAAAACGTTGTTGCAGGACCTTACTGATCAGATCCAGGTTGATGTATCAGGAAATAAATTATTGGTGAATGCATCACCAAAAAAAATTGCAGAGATAGAGGAAGTAGTAAAGGTAATTGATGTTCCTGCAATTCAAATATTATTAGAAACCAGGCTTATTGAAGTATCTCTAGACCAGGACGAAAAATTGGGAGTTGATTGGTCAAAATTAGCTAAATATACAACGATACTTGCAGAGAACGCCGCTCCTCCTTTTTCAGGAGCAGGAAGTCTTGTCCCGGGAATTACCCAAACTTTAGACGAAAATGGAAAAGTAATTGAGACATTT
>CAZOUJ010000094.1:383-2521 GCA_964582955.1 uncultured bacterium | reverse complement strand
ACACAAACTGAAGCAGGCGATGGAACAGTATCTGAAAAATTTTCTCCATTACCTGCAGACCTAAAACCATCTCAAATGTATTTTGAGAGGTTAGGTGCAAGTGATGGAGGTCCTAGATTTAGTCGTCAAATGACAGCATTTGACATAACACTGGATATGCTATTAAAAGATAATAAAGCCGATATTTTGGCAGATTCAAAATTGGTCACGCTAAATGGAAGGGAGGCAACAATAAAAATGGTGGATATTGTGCCCTATATTCTAAGCTCAGGCGGTGTTGGAGGTCAGGTTCAGGTTCAGCGAGAGGAAGTTGGAATAAAGCTGACGGTTTTACCAACAGTAAATACCGATGGGGATATCACCGTTCGTGTAGAACCGGAGGTTGCTTCCATTTTTGAATTTATTGGACCAAATAGAAATATTCCCCGAGTGAAAAGCAGATCATCGTCTACAACAATCCGTGTACGGGATGGAGAGACCATCATACTGGGAGGGTTAATTAGCAAGGACAAAAAAAATACTGTTTATAAATTTCCTCTCCTTCATAAAATTCCATGGTTAGGGAAAAAACTGTTCACCAGTACTGATATTGTAGACAGAAAAACTGATTTGATCATTCAAATAACCCCATCTGTTGTACTAGATAATATCAGTGGAATTCCAAAGAGTGAAGAGATGATTGAAATTGAAAATTCAATATTTTTCAAGAGAGATATAGACAAGACCAAAGGGGAAAATTCCAAGGAGTAAATCATGAAAATAATAAAAATTGGTCCAATCATTTTCCTTATTGGTATCGCAATTTTACAATTAAGTTGAGATGAAAGAACGCCCACCGAGGATACATCTTCCAATTACACGATGGCCATGATAGTTCAACCTGTAGCAGGGAACGATCTTTCTGGTGAAAATGTAGGTGAGGATATTTTAGGTGATATTGTTAGCACACGTGTTTCTGCGACACTGAGGGATAATGAAAACAGAGCAGTTGAAGAAGCTTTAGTATCTTTTTCTTCCAAAAAAGATAATTCCCCCTATGGCCAGATGGTTCCTCAGTCAGGTTATACAGATGAAAATGGAACCATAACCGTTCTGTTCAAGGACCCTGGAAATGC
Organism: uncultured bacterium; assembly: GCA_964582955.1. GTDB lineage: Bacteria > Fidelibacterota > Marinisomatia > Marinisomatales > AB-629-J13 > AB-629-J13. The sequence goes on along the minus strand of CAZOUJ010000094.1, from coordinate 1,406 downwards.
GGCTGCTTTTGGCGAATCCAGAGCGTTACTAAAAGCAGAATATTCTGAAAATATAGAGGTGTCTGCACAGACTCTTATTGATGTTTATCCCGATTCAGTGGTGTGGCCCTATTCTCTTGCCATCACATCAAGTATAGATCAAATTTTTAAAACTTCCTCTCCTCAATCGTCTACCTTAACGATCTATGTTTACAATAAATTAAGTAATCCGGTACAGTCTGTATATATTGACCTGATCACGAATGTGGGCTCATTTGGTGATGCCCAGCAAAAAGAATATACTGTTCTAACAGATAATTTAGGGAGGAGCACAGTTGAGTTTAATCATAATGATGAACTGGGCCTGGCAACAATTACCGGGTATTATTCCCACGAAGGACTAAATGGAACACAGTCAGATTCAACACAGGTATTGATCGGAACGAATTATAATATCAGCCTGTCTCACTATCCTGTCTCTCAAGATAGTTTAGGCAATTGGATCATTGTTGGTGAAGATATCGTGGGAGATAAAGCCGGAACTCGGTTAATTAGTACCATCACAGATGATTCTGGTAATCCGGTACAGGGTGAACAAATCATTTTTTCTTCAGAGGCTCAAGGGAATAATGTGGGAACCATAACAACCACTACAAATGTAACCAACTCACTCGGGCAGGTTTTTGCCTATTTTGACGATGGTGAAACAGTGTACCAGGATTTAGGAGAAACTGATGATTTTGAGGGTGTGACCTGTACCGCTTTTATAGGGGACATTACAGGAGAGAATAATTCAGTCCAGTTCAGTGTATTTACTGAATCTATCTGGCCCTATCAGTTAAGCTTAAATACGGATGTAAATGAAATCACTTTGGATAATGGTGAAACTTTTGCTACAATGAATGGAACATTACTTAACGGATTATCTCAGCCAGTTTCAAATGTGATTTTATCTTTTTCTACAGACCGTGGCTATCTTGTTTCACAGGTTACAACCAATAGTAGTGGAGATTACACTTTATTATTTCATGATTTAGATATTAA
>CAZOUJ010000094.1:0-373 GCA_964582955.1 uncultured bacterium | reverse complement strand
TAATTAATTTAATTTGATCAAAGGATAATGTCGAGATAAAATCTTTTTCAACAAGAATAAGAGACTTGGGATTATACTTTAATATTTCATGATTTAGGTGAGCCTTCAGATGTTGGTTTGGCAACCATCACAGGGGCGGTTACTCATCCCGGATTTGACTCCACAATAACAGAAATAGAATACATTTCAATTATCACAAATTATAGCATGACATTGGATTCGTATCCAGTATCATTAAATGAAAGTGGAAATCATGTTCTTGTTGGAGAAGATGTAGCTGGTGATAATTCACAAACGCGAATTGTTGACTCACTGACAGTTCAGGCGGGCAATTTAATTTCAGGACAAACTATTTATTTAAGCGCTGAAGTTT
>CAZOUJ010000093.1:0-6586 GCA_964582955.1 uncultured bacterium | reverse complement strand
GAGCACCATAACTGGATCCTAACTGCTACAAACGGTGAAGAGTACATTTTAAAAGGCTCAGGTGAACTCGTAGTTCCATCAGAAGATAGATTTACATTAGAGCTTAAGGCAGTAGTGCCTGTTACTTTTGCACTCCACCAGAACTTCCCCAATCCATTCAATCCTATTACAACTTTAAGGTACGACCTACCATCAGATGCCTTAGTTACTCTCAGTATTTATGATATGCTGGGAAGAGAGATAACGCAACTGGTAAATACCACTCAAGAAGCAGGATTTAAGTCAGTCCAGTGGGATGCTAAAGACAACATAGGTAGACCTGTAAGTGCAGGTGTATATATCTACCAGATACAGGCAGGAGAGTTCATACAAACGAAGAAGATGGTGCTATTAAAGTAGCTAATACCTATTTTTTCGAGGCTGTCACTCAACGAATACTAAACCACTATATTCCCTCTTTTCAGTTAATCCATTGAATATAGGTGTTCCCTAAATATAATGAAGCAGAATAATTAATTTTTCCTTGTTATATAGTTATATCGAACAGAAGTTTTATACTGCACAGTAACAGAAAAATATTGGTAATATACAGAGGATGTCTGAGCCTACCCATAAACTAGCAACAATTGTTTTCACAGACATAGTTGGTTTCACCAAACTGTCTGCTGAAAATGAACCTTTAGCTATCCAGCTTCTTCAAACACAGCGAACCACATTGAAACCCATCGTAGAGCGCCACAGTGGAAATTGGCTAAAAGAAATTGGTGATGGGTTATTGCTGATTTTTGATACGACAAAAGATGCAGTGGACTGCTCTATTGAAATGCAGCACACCGTTAAGAATATTGCGAATCTAGATCTGCGCATTGGAATACACCAGGGTGAGGTTGTCATTCAGGGTGATGATGTAATAGGTGATGATGTAAATGTTGCCTCACGGGTTGAGCCCTTTGCCAGTCCCGGTGGAGTTGTGATAACTAACAGAGTAAATGCTTCTTTGTTAAGGGATCCTGTTTATAAGACAAAATTAATAGGTGAGCCAAAACTGAAGGGTGTGAGACAAGAAGTAAAATTACATTGCATCGTATCCCATGTGTTACCGGAAACAGATTTATCCAAAGTTTCAGCCAAAATGGAATCTAAAAGTCCTTCTCCTGCTTCCTCCGCAGCGCCCCATGAACAACAAATAAAAAAGAAAAATTCACTCCCACTAATAATAGGTGGAATTGTAGGAGCAGTAATTATAGTGGGAATTGCTGTGTTTTTTATGAGGGGATCAAAAAATATTCCCGGTGGAACATCAGGGCAATTATCAATCGCTTGTCTGCCATTCGTAAATATGAGTGCGGATAAGGAAAATGAATATTTTAGTGATGGTATCACTGAGGAAATATTGAACTATCTTGCAAAAATAAAAAATCTCCGGGTAATATCTAGGACATCCGTCTTCACATATAAAGGTAAAAAAGATATCAGTCTTTCAGAAATTGGTAAGCAGTTGGATGTATCTCATGTATTGGAGGGAAGCGTACGTAAAGCAGGTCAAAAGGTGCGTATTACCGCTCAGCTTATCAGGTCCAATGACGATGCTCATCTCTGGTCTGAAACATATGATAGAGAATTAAAAGATATTTTTGCCGTTCAAGATGAAATAGCACAAACCATAGTCAACACTTTGAAAATTGACTACATTGGACATACTGGAGATAAAGAGCCAAATAAATCAGAAACATCCGTAGAGGCCTACAATATGTACTTGCAAGGAATTCATTTCCAAGATCGAAGGGATGAAGAAGGAATGAGGAAAGCCCTTATGTTTTTCAAAAATACTATACGTGAGGATCCGAATTTTGAGTTGGCCTATGTGGGTCTAGCAAACACCTATTTATTGTTAGCGGACTATGGATACGACAGTTTTGATGAAAACATTCCTTTGGCTGATTATAATGCAACAAAAGCCATGGAGTTAAATCCTGAATCTGCAGAAGTGCATTCCGCAAACGCATTTGTAAGCCTGATGAAAAAAGATGATCCAAAGAAAACAGAATCATTTTATCTAAAGGCAATCGAATTAAATCCAAATTATGCAACAGCCCACCATTGGTATTCTGATTTTCTAAGAATGGTTATTAAGGATTATGAAAAAGCGCTATCATACGGTAAGGCAGCACAAAAACTAGACCCACTTTCGGGAATTATTGCAATTAACCTGGCACAGGTGCAAATAGCTCTAAATAAAAAAGATGACGCAGGGAAAACCCTAAAAAATATTTTAGAGGTACACCCAAAATTTTTACAGGGATATCTTGTTCTAAGTAAAATTTATAAAACTCAAGGGCTATGGGAGAAATCAGAACAAACAGCTAGAAAAGTAATAGAGATCAAGCCCGAGGATGGACGTTCCTGGTCAGAGCTTGCTGAAATATTAACAGCACAGGGAAAAACTAAAGAAGGAATCAAGGCATACAAAAAATTTGTTAGCTTAAATCCATCCTCTTCCATGGCATTGGAACATCTATCCTTTGGTTATTATTTTGGTCGAAATTATAAAGAAGCATCAAAAACAGTCGAAAAAATATATGGGCTAACCCCCTTTGCACCATTGGCGAATCTGGTTGAGGGGTGGCTTTTATTTCAAAAGAAAGATTATAAACCAGCATTGGAAATACTTAGTAAGTCCAGAAAAGGATTTTTAGGTCTTTCTGCTTTTCATGAGGCATTAGCATTATCCAGTCAGGGTTTGATTTATGCTGAACAGGGAAATACGGAAATGGCTCTATCAGTAATAAATGAATTGACCAAATTTGGTGGTGCTGATGGGATAGAAAGTCTAAAAGGTGTTATTCATTTATATCTAGGAAACTTAAAACAAGGTTTTGATACGATTAACAGTGGGATATTAAACCAAAATTCATACATATATTTAAAAGTGGATCCTAAATTGGATCGATATCGAAATAATGATAAGTTTAAAAAGTTGCTTAAATTATATAATTTAGAGTAACCTGAAATGGCAATCTAAATAATCTTTCCGGTATTGTATAATAGTACTTTCTCTGAAAAAAATAAATGCCTTGTCCACTAACAGAATCAAGGTTTATCTTTTAAACAGGAATAAAATACTGTAAAATCATTCCTGATGTAAAACAATAATTAGTAGGAGGATATACTTAATGAGGATTGCCTATATAACTTTAACATTTTGTTCTCTAGTTTCTTTCAACCTCTTGGGGCAGATTACAGTTTCCGGATATGTCAGCGGAGAAAATCAGGGAATGTTGATAGGTGCAAATGTTTCAGTAGACAATATGTCGTTGGGTGCCGCGTGTGATGTAGAGGGTTATTATAAAATAAATATTCCCGTTGGTGCGGAGGGGGCTATAACATTAACCGCAACATATATTGGCTATAATAGCCAATCCATTTTAATTAACCTTCCATCAGCAGGAATGGTCAATCAGGATTTTAGTCTAGAAATAGATGCAATCGGGATGGAATCTGTTGTTATAGTAGGTTACGGTACTCAAAAAAGAGGAGACCTTTCAACAGCAATTACATCTGTAAAAGGCGAGGATGTAATTGATCAGCCCGTAGCAAATCTTGATTTAGCTCTTCAGGGCAGAGCATCTGGGGTCAGTGTTGCGAGTTCCTCTGGTCAGCCTGGTGCAGCAGTTAAAATTTTAATTCGCGGAGCAACTTCTATTACTGCGAGTAGTGAACCATTGTACGTGGTAGATGGAATCCCTATGACATCAGACAATAATTCCATCTTGGAAACGGGGGGATACAATTTTAATTCAATGTCAGATATCAATCCGGATGATATTGAGTCTATCGATATTTTAAAGGATGCATCTGCATCCGCTATCTATGGTGCACGTGGTGCCAATGGTGTTGTACAGATTACCACTAAAAGAGGCTCTGAATCTGGAAAAACATCTATCACTCTTGATCGTTATACGGGATCGCAATCTCCAACACACATAGTTCCCATGATGGATAGTAAACAGTTTATTGAACTAATGAATGAAGCAGCAAAAAATGACGGACTCCCAGCAGGGTATTTCTCAACCAGCGGACCAGAATGGAATCGAATTGGAGATCCTAACGATCCTAATCTTGTTAATACAGACTGGTACGGAGAAGTACTTCGAAATGATGCTCCCATTGAAAACACATCCCTCAGTGTCCGAGGCGGTAGTGATAAACTAAAATATTTTGTGAACGGATCCCATTTTGACCAGGCAGGGATACAAAAAGGGACAAACTATAATCGATTGAGCTTCAGAACAAACTTGGATGCTATAATAAATAACAAGATGAGTATGGGAACTAATGTGTACATCTCTAAAAGTGATGCATTATCTACAATTGGTGATAATTCATACTTTGGGGTTATGATAAACACATTAGCAGCAGACCCTACTATGCCAGTGTTTGAAGAGGATGGTTCATATTCCAATCCATTCCACTACTATTCATGGTGGGCCCTAGAAAACCCCACAGCAGCAGCAGATCTCTACAAAAGGAACACTATCACCAACCGATTCCTTGGTTCTATTTTTGCGGAATATGATATTATCGATAAACTTAAATTTAAAAGTTCTTATTCTTTAGATTATTCTTACCTGAAAGACATAATGCATTATCCATCAACTGCCGCTGAATCTTGGCAATCCGGAGTAACCGGAAAGGGCTTGTTTGCAAATTCAGAGAATCTCACATGGCTCACTGAAAACATGCTTACATATGAAACCAGTTTTCACCAAAAACATCATCTAAATTTGTTGTTAGTTTACACAACACAAAATGCATCCAATGATGTTGCTAATATTTTAGCACAAAACTACAGTAACGATAATTTAGGCGCTCTAGACCTTGCAGCAGACATAGTTGACGCATCAACCATGGGAACATCCTGGGGAATTGAATCTTTGGTCTCCCGTATAAACTATAATTTGGATTACAAATATTACTTTACAGGCTCTATGAGACGGGATGGTTCTTCCCGATTTGGAGCCGATAGAAAATATGGTATGTTCCCCTCCTTTTCAGCAGCCTGGAGAATAACAAAGGAACCGTTCATGTCTGGCTTTGATTTTCTTTCCGATATGAAATTGAGATATAGTTATGGAAAGACAGGAAACCAAGATGGAATAAATAATTTTGCTTCAAGAGCACTTTGGACAGTTGCGGCTGCATATAACGGATCTGCGGGGATAAGCCCGAACCGAATGGGGAATGCCGAACTTGAGTGGGAGACCACTACCCAAAATAATTTTGGATTCGATATAAATTTTTTAGATAATCGTCTTTCTGTCACTTTTGATACATATCAAAAACTTACGACCGGATTGCTTCTGGATTCTAATGTCCCTGGTTTCACAGGGTTCACCACAGTAACCAGAAATATTGGAGAGGTGAAGAATAGTGGAACAGAATTTTCTTTTAGGTCTTTCAATATTGATACTGAAGATTTTACCTGGACCACCACTCTCAACATTTCAACCATTAACAATGAGATCACTAAACTGGAACAGGATGATCAGGATATTGCTACCAATATCCTCAAAGAAGGATATCCACTTGGGGCCTTTTATCTTATTCATTGGGAGGGTGTGGATCCACAAACGGGTAATTCAAGCTATACAGATATAAATGATGACGGAGTGATCAATTCTGGTGATATGCAACCCATTAGAGACAAAACTCCATGGCCTGATTATTTTGGAGGAGTCGGAAATTCTTTTTCTTGGAAAAGATTTGATCTGAATATTTTCTTTCAATTTTCTGAAGGTAATTATATATTTAATCATTCAAGATATGCACAGGAACAGGTCGGATGGAGTTTTAATTATGGAGGTTTCTTTATTCCTTACGGAAACAATACTGAACGGGTTGAGACTGAACGATGGCAGAGCCCAGGGGATGTAACGGACATTCCCCGGGCAAGTTTGGGATATGAATTTGATGAAAACGGGAATGTAATTGGATCCTTACAGCCTAATTGGATGGAAGATTGTGACCAATGGCTGGAGGACGCCTCATACATAAGATTAAAGACTCTTGAGTTTAGTTACACAGTTCCATCATCTTTTTCAGAACGGTATGGATTTTCATCATTAAGAATATATATTTTGGGTCAAAATTTATGGACAAAAACAGATTACCTTGGGGTTGACCCCGAGATAAGTTCTAATGGAGAGATTATTACCCGGGTGGGAGAAGATTACGGGGGATTGGGACAACCTAAAACAGTTTATTTCGGTATTAACGTAGGGATATAGGGTGATTACAATGAAAGTATTTAACAAAAGATTTTTCCTTGCAATTTCTATTCTCTTCATTTTTTCATGCAACGTTTTGGAACATGACCCACAGGATGCCATTGTTCCTGACCAGGCATTCAATTCCGAAGCATCTGTCCGGTCCGCTGTCGTTGGTCTGTATCACCAATTGCAGTCAGATGATTATTATGGTGCATCTGTTCAGTATGCTTCTGGTAATTACACTGATATCTCTACCTATGCAGGTTTCAATATAGAGTATCAAGAAGCAGGTGAAGGAATTCTTCCTCCTACAAATT
>CAZOUJ010000092.1:5900-6652 GCA_964582955.1 uncultured bacterium | reverse complement strand
ACTCTATTAAAAAGTATCAATAAAAACATGTTTGGAGTCACCCTCATCGCTCTTTTCTTTACCCTCTTTGGGACTATTCTGGGAGGGATTTGGGCAGATCAGTCCTGGGGCCGGTTCTGGGGCTGGGATCCCAAGGAAAACGGGGCTCTTCTGATTGTTATGTGGCACATAATGATGATTCATATGCGTCTTACCGCCAAGGTAAAACCAGAGGGTTTTGCCCTTGGTTTGATACTGAATAATATTGTAGTAATGATGGCTTGGTTTGGTGTGAATCTATTGAATGTCGGTCTCCATAGTTACGGTTTTACCAGTGGTATTGCCTGGAATTTAGTTCTGTTTACTTTATTTGAATTGCTGACCGGTTTTGGGACCTATTACTGGGCAAAGTTCAGAAAGAAAAATATGGTAGCCACAGCAATAATAAATTAAACTGTAAAACATCTTTAAAATCATTAATTCTTTTAATGAATAAACAGGTTAGAAATTGGGATCGTCGCAATGGAAATAATTCTATTAGCTGCATCTAATAATGAGTGCGACAATAAAAATCTACAATTGGTTTCCAGAGTAATTGTTTCGATAGTTACCATCATTACTGTTTATTGTACAATTTCTACTAATATGAAACCTAATTTGTTGAAGTGGAGCCATGAATCGATAAAGTCTTTTCATTTTTTCATGAATATGGATTTATAAAGCATTACATTCATATTTTCCCTCCGTTAATTAAATTCATTAATAAAATAAAT
>CAZOUJ010000092.1:0-5890 GCA_964582955.1 uncultured bacterium | reverse complement strand
TCATTACTGTTTATTGTACAATTTTTACTAATATGAAACCTAATTTGTTGGAATGAATCGATAAAGTCTTTTCATTTTTTCATGAATATGGATTTATAAAGCATAACATTTTTATCTTTCCTCCCTTATTTAAATTCATTCATAATAGAAATAGAACCATATTAAATTAATAATCAAACTCAAGGAGTGACCATTGTCGCAGCATTCATTTCAAACTGAAGTTAGTCAGTTACTTAAACTCATTATCCATTCTCTTTATTCTCATAAGGAAATTTTTCTCCGGGAACTCATATCCAATGCTTCTGATGCACTTGATAAACTCAGATATCTGACCCTGACAAAGGATAAATATAAATCCATGCCTTTTAACCCAAAGATAAATATAGAATTCCATGAAGGGGACTATCCAACTCTGACTCTCACAGATACCGGTATTGGCATGAGTAAAAAAGAACTTCAGAATAATTTGGGGACCATTGCAAGATCCGGAACAAAAAACTTTCTTTCTAAATTATCTGGTGATGCAAAAAAAGACTCGCAACTGATCGGACAATTTGGAGTAGGTTTTTATTCGAGTTTTATGGTTGCAGATAAAGTAGATGTATCGAGTAAAAAAATAGGTGGAAAAGAAGCCTGGAAATGGTCCAGTGACGGACAGTCAGGTTATGAAATAACTAAAGATGTAAAAAAAGAAAATGGGACCTCTATAACTCTGCATTTGAATGAAGAGGGAAAAGAATTTGCCAATAAGTGGCAGATCGAAAATTTGATAAAAAAATATTCGGATCACATTGATTTTCCGATTTTTCTCACGTTCCCTGATATTGAATATGATAAAGATGGGAATGAGAAAAGCAGAAAGCTCAAAACGGATCAAGTAAACGATGCTAAGGCATTCTGGACACGATCAAAAAATGACCTAAAGGACAAAGATTATAATGAATTTTATAAATCTTTTTCCAATGATTTAGCGGATCCATTTGATTGGGTTCATTTCAGGGCTGAGGGTAATTTGGAATTCACCATCCTGTTTTTCATTCCTGAAAAAGCCTCTCCAGATATTTTCCGGGCAGATTATCATTCCGGGGTTAAACTTTACGTTAATCGTGTCTTTATAACAGATGACGATAAAGAATTAATGCCCTCATGGCTCCGGTTTGTAAGGGGAATTATTGATTCATCAGATCTTCCATTGAATATAAGCCGTGAGATTCTTCAACAGAACAGGGTTATGGCAAAAATACGGTCAAATTCAGTTAAAAAAATTCTTGATAAACTGAAAGGTATAGCTGATGATAAAGAGAAATATGCTCAATTTTATGAACAATATGGTAAACTGATAAAAGAGGGTGTGTATCAGGATTTTGAACATAAGGATGCATTGACGGATTTATTGAGATTTAAATCAACAAAAGAAGATGGTCTTGTTTCATTGAAAGAATATGTGGATCGTATGGGTGAGGATCAAAAATCCATTTATTATGTTACAGGACAAAATCAAATATCTCTCCGGAATTCTCCTTTGATTGAATTGTATGATAAGAAAAATATAGAAGTCCTTCTTCTTGATGATGAAATAGATGAAATCATCATAACATCAGTACCGAAATATGATGAAAAAGAACTTAAATCAGTCAATAGGAGTGGCGCTGCAGATGAATTTTCACATAAAAAAAACAAAGATGCAGAAAATTTACTGAAACCGGTTATGAAAAAAATCAAAAAAATACTGGGAGAAAAAGTAAAAGATGTAAAAATATCAAATCGCTTGAATGATTCACCCTCCTGTATCGTAGCGGATGAGAATGACCCAACGGTGCACATGCAGGAACTTATGCGTTCCATGGGTCAGACTGATATGCCAGAGATAAAACCAATTTTGGAAATTAACCCCGATCATGAAATAATTAAAAAATTGAAATCTAAAATCAAACAAAAATCATTTGAAGACCTTACCTTCTTACTCTATGAACAGGCTCTTATCCAGGAAGGGGTTAAATTGGAAAATCCTTCGGGATTTGTTGAACGATTGAACAGTGTTATAGTTAAATCATTATAACCTGCAAAAAATAATTAGTTGGACGACCCCTCACTCAGTTTTAGTTGTTATTGTTAGTTACAATGTAAGGCAATCTGAAGGTACCAAAACTTTACTAATGATTCCATTAATTAACTGGTAGATACTCAGAGAGGTTAATTCGAGGTGACTCAGATGCCATATAAATTTAAATCTTAATAAAGATCTTTTTCCGATACATCCAATAAAGGATCAGCCACCACATTCCCACGTTTGATAAAGCAAACAGAAGTGAGCCATTCATATCCCCTGCAAGAGGCTGAAAGATGGTTTGATACAAATACGTGTATCCAGATACAGTTTTCTCATTCAAGATAAATTTAATTTTAAGGATAGTTTTGACCCAAAGACCGGAAGCAACAAACAGGAAAATGGAATTCGTGCCAAAAATAACAAATGGATGTGCTAACTTTTTGAATCCCTTTATATCTATGAAAAATATACAAATTGCCAAGATTATGATAGCAAGACCTCCGGTAAAAAAAACATAAGAGCTTGTCCAGAGCTGTTTATTGATGGGGAAAAGGAATCCCCAAATCCAGCCAATAATTGTGATGGTAACTCCTGCCTTCAAAAGATATTTTACTTTTCCTATCCCATTTTCCATCTCTTGTATAACTGTTCCAGTAATATAACCAATTAAAACTGTAATGATAGCAGGTAACGTACTCAACAGACCTTCAGGGTCAAAGGGGATTCCGGTTCCATGATATAAATGAGTATTTCCAAGTAGAACTAGATCTAACCATCTGGGCAAATTGGATTCAAGCCCGTATGGATCCAAACCGTTAATAATACTAAAACTCCAGAGAATCAGCCAGTATAATAAAAGAATAACACCGGAAAATATAACAAGATGTTTTTGGTTTAATTTGAGAACCAGGAAAGCAGCACAACCATAGGAAATCCCAATACGTTGGAGAACTCCCATGATCCGAAAATTTTCCCAGTTCCAATCCTGACGTATGAAAGGATAGGCTGAAAGTAGAAGACCAAACACAAAAATGGTAACCATCCTACCCAGAATCTTTTTTGTTATCTCCGGTGACAAGTTAAAGTCAAATCTTTTGAAAGAAAACCGCATAGCTAATCCAACAATAAACAAGAAAAAAGGGAACACCAGGTCTGTTGGTGTACATCCATGCCATTCAGCGTGGCGTAAAGGAGCATATACATGTGCCCATGTACCGGGTGTATTCACCACTATCATAAATGCAATGGTCATTCCACGGAAAGTGTCAAGTGCTACTAATCGATTTGAATCCATGATTAATTTATATGTTTATTCAGTTGTTTAATCATCTATAACTTTAATAGAAATATCCTCTTTTTAGATTCAAACAAATCATAGATAGGTAAACAGATAACATAACCGTATTATTTATATCCCTTTCCTAACTATTTTATCAAACAAATTTTTCTCGATATTTTAATATCACTCCCAATCTTCATTTGGACAATATAAATACCACTGGCGCATTCAAACCCATTTCTATTCCTTCCATTCCATTGAATGTGATTATATCCTGGTATTTCATTCTGATTCACTAAAGTTGCTACATGTTCTCCTAATAGATTAATCACTTCAATCTCAATTTGTGTGGGGTATGGAACTGAATATGGAATAGTAGTTCTGTAATTGAATGGGTTGGGATAATTCTGATATAGATTAGGTTCATCTGGAATTGGAATGGTACTGGCCATTACAACTGAAGATAGGATTGTTTCACTCCAAAAGCGGTCTGCTTGGGTAGCACCATACAATAAAATTGAATCTTGAGATGCCTGAAACCCTGTTCGAACTGTAAATGGTTCATTACTAAAATGAATGTCCACAATCTCTGCCTGATTAGGGTCCAATTCTTCTCCTTTTGAACGGTATAATATAAACCAGGCATTCTGGCTCGGATCGGACGGGACAACAGTTAAATCATGAATAAGAGAATCAATAGGAGTCAGTATTAGGGTTGGGGGAATGTCTGAATTATAGCTGTCGCCTAGTATTGGCCTTATTTTTGCTCTCAAGTTGAAGAACGCATTGCCTGCACTTGACCAGTAGTCTCGGTCCTCCCAGGAACCATAACTAAAAAACTGGAATCCATCGATCCAGGGGATCGATCGACAGATTCCCACAATGTCATCATGGTTGTTCCATACATTATAATCCTCTAAAATATATGATCCGGGACCTGATGTAAATAATCGACCAGCGCTAATACCGGGTTGAATAAACTGTTCCCAGCATTCCGGACAGTCCCCTTCAAGCATTCCATAGAATCCACCAGCTGTGTACCAGTGGTAGTGCATTGGCATAAGTTGATCAATATAGCCTTCGTTGAACCATAGTGCTCCATCCTGGTATACGGTGCCATATCCCTGCCAACCTGACCAGTTGTATTTTCCCAGTGCTGCCACGGAAAGCCGAACGTAGGGTTTCACTGCCTGGATAGAGTCATGAAGTGTCTGAACAAACTCCGTAACAGACCACCTCCACCAATCCTCCCATGAATTAAATCCTTCCGGTACTCCTGCACTGTATGGATGCATATAATCATAGAGATATCTTCCTGAACGCATGGATAGAGCTGCAAGCTCTTCATCAGTGATCGTTCCATCCATTCTCTGAAGCTCATCTATGTGGTCTATTGATTCCCTGTTCAGACTATTCGTATGTTCGTTCCAGCGAATATAGTCTAGGTGTAATCCATCAATATCATAATTATTGACGATCTCCATGGCAACGTTAATGGTATAGTCCCGCACTTCGGATAGCCCTGGGGATAGTGATCGGTAAGAATCCATGGTAAAACCATCCTGATCCCGGCAAACCCACTCAGGGTGTTCAGCTGCCGGTGATCCCGGATGTGTACTTGATGTTTGGAAAACATTGAACCAGGCGTGAAGTTCTAACCCCCTTTCATGTGCCTGATCTATGGCATACTCCAAAGGATCGTAACCCGGGTAACTATATCCGGCATAATATCCCCATGGTTCGTAAGATGATTCATAATAGGAGGTTCCACCCTGGCGTACTTGAAAAATAACTGCGTTCATATTTGCCTGAGTGTGGTTTTCCATAATCTCTCGAACATTGGCTTGGTTAATATATGCGGGGGCATACCGATCTATATGGTTCCAGGTGATAACCCAGGTTGAACGGAATTCAGAGTTAGAATCAATATTCAGAGCACAAAGATTTGTAAATATTACAAAAAAATATATCTGCAGAGTTTTAGTCACAATATTAATTCGTTTCTTATATCTGTGGATACTCCTTTTAATTTAGTCAGAGTTTTGGAGAAAAAAAAAGCCCCCGCTGAAACGGAGGCTTTTTTTCTGTTTTTAAAACAGTTACTTGATTAATGTCATTTGACGGGTCTTGGAAAAGTTTCCGTATTTCAGTTCGTAGATATATGTACCGCTTCCCACTTTCGCTCCGTTTATATCAGTACCATTCCAAACAATAATGTGAGAACCAGCTTCTGTTTGTTTATTGTTAACCAATTTCACAATTTCCTGCCCAAGCATATTGTAGATAGTCAGGGAAATATCGTTGTTTATAGGTAGATAATATTCAATTTTTGTCGTGGGATTGAACGGATTTGGATAGTTCTGTCCCAGTTTGTAATCGTCCGGCATAATCAGTGTAATATCCCTTATTGACATCTCTGAATTCCACTCAGCTACTCTTACACCAAACGCACCAGTATTTAATACCATGGTAGTATCTGTTCCATCAATAACTTCGATACTATCTGATACACTCATATATGCAAGAACGACTTCATGTGCCCCATTACTATCAATATCAAA
>CAZOUJ010000091.1:4878-6679 GCA_964582955.1 uncultured bacterium | reverse complement strand
AGAGAAAATAATTTACCTGGAAGAGCGTTTGAAATGGGAATTGACAATACATTGATTTGGGAAGGTCCGGGAGATCTTGAATTGTTTGGTGTCCATCATGATGTGTTTCCAATGCCGAACGGGAATGTATTGGCCATTACCATTCAGGATACTTTATTACCAATTCCTGATGAGATTGATGTTCCTGAAGAATATTCATACATTGATTCAGTCTCATGGCAGGGAGATAGAATAGTGGAGTGGGACAAAAACGGAAATGAGATATGGTCCTGGAGTGTTTTTGATCATTTTGATACACAGGACTATAATTCAAATACTTTTGAATCAATGTTTGTTCATCAGAGTCCCTCTAATTTTTTTTATGAATGGACACACAGCAACTCTATCTGGTATGATGATCTGGAGAAGGCCATTTATTTATCAGTTAGGCACCTATCGCGAATAACAAAAATAGATTATCTGAGTGGTAGTGTTGTATGGAACATGGGAACATTCATGCCCAGCGGGGATGTAACCGTTGGCAATGACCTGGGTCTGTCAGGGCAGCACTCGGTCAAACTTCTAGATAATAGTAATCTGATGATGTATGATAATGGGTTCGAGAGTGATTCATTGGCATCCAGGGGGTTAGAAATATCAGTAATCAGTTCAGATTCCATACCGGAGGCAGAAGTGGTCTGGGAATATATTTTGCCACAAGAATTGGGGAGCCCCATAATGAGCGATTGTGACCGGCTTCCCAACGGAAACTCTTTAATAACATCCTCGGTACCAATTGTTAACTATATTGTAGAGGTAT
Source organism: uncultured bacterium (assembly GCA_964582955.1). Classification (GTDB taxonomy): domain Bacteria; phylum Fidelibacterota; class Marinisomatia; order Marinisomatales; family AB-629-J13; genus AB-629-J13. The sequence continues at coordinate 5,880 of CAZOUJ010000091.1, read as the reverse complement.
CACCATCTAATGAAATTATCTGGGAGACCGTACCGGGCCAGGGTGGTTCCACCTTCAGGGCAGAGCGAATACCAGGACTGTACAAACATGTCTTCTCAATAGTGCAACCTGACTTTACAGATGGGGATGATGGAGCCACACTTGAGCTGGTACCGGGTGATGTGAATTTGGAATATCGGATCATTAATGAAGGGTGGCACAATGAAAACTATCATTACACCCTATCAGATGATTTAGGATGGTTCTCTGATTCGGGATCAGTGGAAATTAATTCTAGAGAAGAAACTGAATTGTTTTTTTCAGGAAATGTACCCAATGAGGGTGTTTCAAATACTCTCCTGTTCACGGTATTTCCTGAAAATGCAGTTCAACATGTTAGGGTCGCTTCTTTGATTTTAGAGCCATCCCTATCCATAGGAACCTCTCAATTTTCAAGAGCGTTTTCAGTTAATCCTGCTTTTCCCAATCCGATCAACCCGGTTACAACGATTCAATTCACACTACCAATAGTGGAGAGATGGCACGCTGTGTCTCTACAAATTTATGATATTAGCGGAACATTGGTAGAAACACTCATGGATGAACAGCTGGCACCGGGACAATACACCGTTAAATGGAATGCAACCGAATTTTCAAGCGGAGTATATTTTTTGAAGTTGGAGGCAGGCAACTTTTCACAGGTTGAGAAATTGATGCTGATTAAATAGTTAATATTTTTCATATAAATATAAAATTTTGTTAAAATTATCTTTTTAAATTCACGTTTCACTTATTAGAGTTTTCCATGTTGGACAATACAGATTTTAAAATATTAGAAATTCTTCAGAAAAATGCCCGTACCACTGCCAGTGAAATTGCTGAGTTTGTAGGGCTATCAGTTCCCGCTGCAGCGGAGCGAATTAAAAAATTATCTGATGCCAAAATCATTGAGCGGTTCACGGTAAAACTGGCTGAAAAAGAATTAGGATTTGACATGTGCGCATTCATTTCTGTAGTTAATTC
>CAZOUJ010000091.1:3515-4868 GCA_964582955.1 uncultured bacterium | reverse complement strand
TCAGAGCACTATGAAGACATCATCAGTCAAGCTATAACAAACTCCGCTGTTATGGAATGTCATTCTGTAACTGGAGATGGAAGCCATCTGTTAAAGGTGAGAGTGCGTAACTCAACAGAATTAGAGAAACTGCTCCGTAATATCCAAGCGTGGCCTGGGGTCATCCGCACCCACACATCCATTGTCATGAGTACCTACAAGGAAGGGTTTGATCTGGATATTATGGGTGGTGAATCATCCTAGCGTGAAATGTGGTTCGCAGTTCCGGGTCTGGTTCTTCTCAATAATATTCATATCCAGTTATTTATACTCCGTTCCTCCAGACTGGTCAGTCAACCCTCCCGATTTTCAATTCAATGCGTCCATGACCGGCGTGCTGGTTTTCAATGGTGAAGAATCAAATGATAGCAATGATATCATTGCTGCATTTGTTGGTGAAGAGTGCAGAGGGGTAAAAACAGATGGCATCATTATTTCCGGGAGGATGGTTTTTGGTTTAACTATTTTTGGAAATGAAAATGGAGAATCCCTCACGGTTAAAGCTTATGATACATCCATTGACCATGTGTTTGATTCTACAGAATTTTCTTACAGTTTTGTTCCCAATGGCGTTGAGGGTAGCCTAGAGAATCCTATTGAATGGGGTTTCATTGGTGCAGATCTCAGCACTGAATTTGATCTGCTTCCAGGTAATTTTGTTTTATATCCTGCATATCCAAATCCATTTAATCCGGTTCTGAATATTCCTCTTGTCTTAGTCAATCCGGGAAAACTATTGGTATCCGTAATTGATTTAAATGGCCGTGTTGTGGACACCATCGCCAATAACTTTTGGGAATCAGGGTCCCATACACTGACCTGGAGCGGAGACCAATTTCCAAGCGGTGTGTATTTTATATCTGTTAATTCGAATGGAGGTGTGGTCCGACAAAAAGTCCTGCTACTGAGATGAAATACCACACAATTTTATTTTTTTTCATCATCTCAATAGTGACAGCTCAGTGGGACACAATAGACTGGCCCAATAATGAACAGATTAACAGAATAATCTCCGATGAAAACATTCTTTACGCAGGTACAGTTCTTGCCAGAGTATACCGGTCCACTGATTTTGGAGAGAGTTGGGCACAGATAGGAGAAGATATCGATGAGACTACATATGCAACAGATGTACTGCTTAAAAAAGACAACTATCTGTTTTTCAGTCACAGTGTAGGCTCTGGCAATTATAATTTTCGGTGTGTTTTTAATGGGGAAGAGTGGGGGACCTGGGAACCTCTACCATATCAAACGTCATCTTTTACTCAAATGAAATCTAATGCAGATTATCTTTTTACAATAATTTCTGGTGGA
>CAZOUJ010000091.1:569-3505 GCA_964582955.1 uncultured bacterium | reverse complement strand
ACTTCGCCATGGGGGTAATTCTTGTCTAAAAATGGTGCAAAGTAGATGTAATCGCCATCAAAAACTGCTCAGGAATGTACTCCAACAGAATGAACTCCAGTAGAAGACGCATCAAAAGTGATCCATCATAATAATGAAATATATACGATCCTTAATAATGAAATAGTAAGGAGTTTAGATTTTGGAGAAACATGGGTGAGTATAGGAAATCCTTCTTCAGAAGGATATTTAAATCTATTATCAGTTAATTCTAATTATATTTATGTTAATCATGGGTGTAATTTTTTCAGGACAAATTCAATGTGCGAATTTTGGGAAGATGTGACCGGTGTGTTGGACGATATCGGTCCTCCTGATCCTTACAGCTGCACCTCAGTTATAGCAATGGAAATGGTTGAAGATAAACTGATTGCCAGTATCTACTGGTATGGTGGAGTGGGAAGATTATTTTTTTCAGAGAATTATGGAGATTCTTGGGAGTGGATCGATACATTTCCATCCCAATCCAATAGCGGGATGGGAGACAACAATGTGAATGCCTTGGCAGGCGTGTCAGACTATCTTTTCGCTGGCACGGCAACATCTCAGGACGGTTTATTCTATACAAATGACTTTGAAAACTGGACCGAGTACAGTGGAGGGCTGGATACATATAGTTTATCTTTCGAGAGTGTCATCTCAACAAATGATTTTCTGTTCAAAACCGGAGGAACCGTAAACGTATTCCGTGCGCCCATCCCAAACGAGGTAGAATTGGAAACAACATGGTACGTTTCTCTCGATGGATCGGATGCAACCGGGAACGGTTCGGAAAGTGATCCCTTTCAAACCATCCAGCATGGCATTAACGTGTCCGCCAACGGGGATATTGTGCTTGCACTGCCAGGTATCTACTATGAGCAAATTAATTTTGACGGGAAAAATATTACTGTTGGCTCGCTATATTACACTACCGGAGACACAGTCTATATCGAAGAAACAGTTATCGATGGCAGCAGTGAGACCTGACACGTTACCTTTTGGCATGGAGAGACAAGGGACGCAACACTGATCGGTTTTACCATACAAAATGGTCTTGGCTGTGTTTATGGACAGGGTGGTGGCGTTTATATTGAACAATCAAGTCCCACACTTGACCAATTAATAATCCAAAACAATATTGCCACAACATCGGGCGGCGGTGTGCTTGTAAATATTGGCTCAAACCCACTGCTCAAAAACCTGACAATAAGAGACAATTCATTTGCTATGAATGGTGGCGGAATCTCTGTTGCAAGTGCTTTCGCAGATATAGAGAACTGTAAAATTTATAATAACCATTCCATGGAGGATTATTCTCTGGGTGGAGGTATATCATTTTCCGGTTCAACCGGAAACATATCTGGCTCAATCATATCAAATAATATTGCAGAATCTGGTGCTGGAATTTCATGTTATAATTCGAGTCAGACCATAGAGGAAACAGTTATTATAGGTAATGAAGCAGACTATGGTGGAGGAATTAATTGCAGGGAATTTTCAAGTCCTACTATCTCAAATGTTACCATTAAAAATAATACTGCTTCCCAGGGCGGAGGAATACGGTGCCGTGATGGTTCCCACGCGTACATCGAAAGCTCAACGATAATTGGAAATTCTGCTTTACAATATGGCGGAGGTATTTATAGTAATAATGCAAATCCAAATATCAATCTCAGTATTATTGTTCAAAACAGTGCTGAACATGGCGGGGCGATTTATGGAAGAATTAATTCAGATATCAATATTCAGAGCACAACAATTTCTGATAATTTTGCAACAGAAGGGGGCGGATTATATTTAAGAAATAATTCAACCACATGGGTTGAGCGTACAATTTTCTGGAATGATTCCCCACAGGAAATATTTCTTCATCCCGTTGAAGGTGCAACTCAGCTTAGTGTAAGCTATTCTGATATTGAAGGAGGTGAAGAGGGTATAGTGACCAATAATAATGGTTACATTTATTGGTTCGGAGGCAACATCGATTCAGATCCATTGTTTTGCAATCCGGAAAACGGTGACTATTCTGTGGCAGCAAACTCACCCTGCCAGATATTGATATCGAATATTGGTGCTCTAGGTGTTGGGTGTGATGCACTTTGGGAGTTTGCTCTGTATGGACCAGTACTATCTGATGCATCCGGGAATGGAGTTTGGGAACCTGGAGAGAACCTTGGTATAAGTGTAACTCTGTGCAATGAAGGGACAATGGACCATATGTACTATCCGGGAGTAACTCTCTCTGAAATTTATCCCAGCCCGGACATTACAATAAATAACCCGGAGTTCTGGTGGTATGGAATGTTTGCGGGGCAGTGCGAGAATGCTGGCTTTACTATCAATGCAAGCGAAAGCATTACGTCGGGGACACAGGTAGACCTTCTGGCGGAGGCCACAGTCCTGAACTGTGAGAATAATCCGGAATTTTGTATGAATGATGCCTTTATGGGGTTTTCAATTCAAATTGGTGTACCATTTGGTGAAACTGCTATTGAAATTCAGTATTCTGAGAGCTGGAACCTTGTCGGTTTGCCTGTTATAACTGAAGATTCAGGATATGAATCTATTTTCGATGGAGCCGTGAGCGGGACACTCTACAGATTTGATGACGGATATGTACCAGAGACTGAGTTAATCCCGGGAAAAGGTTACTGGGTCAGATTGGAATCAGATGAACAAGTTAATTTTACAGGTGGACCCATTCAGTTGATCACAGCTCAGTTGAGTGAGGGATGGAATCTGATCTCCGGGATTTTTAATCCGGTACCGGTTGCAAATATCATTGACCCAGGAGGAATAATTATTGGGGGGACCATTTATCAATTTGATGGTGGATATTCACCAGCGGAGATGATTGAACCGGGGAGGGCATATTGGGTGCGTTCATCTGGAGAGGGAGCGGGCATTGTTCAGAA
>CAZOUJ010000091.1:0-559 GCA_964582955.1 uncultured bacterium | reverse complement strand
TAATATTGAATAATACCTAACATCGATTGTGTACTCTGAATGATATTGTTTATATTTGTAAAAGGTCAAATATGAAACCCATTATTTTTTAAAATATTGATTGAAAATGTTTAGACTCTAATTATCAGTTTCATGAGATTATTTTTCTTTTTATTTTTCAAATTAGTTTAGGAGACATCAATGAAGCATTGCAAAAAATATTTTATAATCTGTATTTCGCTAATTAATTTTCTTCAAGCACAAAATCGAGGGGTAAACTGGTGTAAAACGATGGATTCTTGGAGACAATCTGATTCTTATACAAGAGCTTGTAACTCCATGGGAGATCCAGATAATCCATCATACAGAGACAGTTATATACCCAATGAAGAAACTGAAAATATTATTATCAGATTATATGTGCATGGTTTTTCTAATGATGACGGAAATGTTGTGCCCACCAATGTAGATAAAATTGATGCGCAAATGGAAACATTGAACCAAGATTTTGCGTCTTCAAAAATACAATTTATTTATGAGTATATGATTCATACTCACTCGGCCTTTACAGATCCAATGG
>CAZOUJ010000090.1:0-6699 GCA_964582955.1 uncultured bacterium | reverse complement strand
CTCTCCATTTTGCGAACTTTGCACCAAGATCCTTATAATTGGCCAGACGATCTCGTAATCCATCTAAACCTTCTGTAATCGTTTCATTCTCAAATCCTGCCAATGGTTTTGCTCCCATATCGACTTTAATACCTGAAAAAATCTCCTTAGATGAAAGCAAGTTTGGAAATGGTATCGTATCGGTAATACTTGATTGGCGAATCGTTTCATCATATAGAATAACACCACTAATATATTTTTCTACTTCGGGACTTGTAAATAACATATCTCGGTATTTATTCCGGGAAGTTTCACTACTCTCAGTCCGTATGGAATCAAATCGTTTTTTAATGGTTGGTGTACTTTCATCTGCAGCTAAAATTCCTTTTCCATCAGCAACAATGGCTTGAGCTATATCAGCTAATATAGAATGGTTCATTTATTTATTCCTTATTTTAATTATGAATTGTTTCAATGGTTTTAACTTCCCCTGTTTCAACATAAATAATCCTGCTCCATGTTTTGGTATCATCATGGTCAAATTGGACGCCAGGAAGCCATCCATCACACACACCCGTAGCAATGAACAGTGCATTTTTAGATGAACACAAGGTGTCGGTATTCCAAATTTTATGGGTATCATTTTGAAGGATCTCTTCTGCTCGGTCTTGATAGCTTTTTTCGTGAAAATATAATTTTCCTTCAAATACTCCATTAAGTCCTTTAACTGCTGTTGCTGTGATGACACCCTCCGGAGCAGACCCGATGCCCAAAAGAAGATCTGCATCTCCGTCCACCGCCCGCATTGCTCCTACAATATCACCGTTTTGAATTAATTCCACGTTGACACCTAACTGTCTCATGGTCCTAATTTTATTTTTATTTCTAGGACGGTCAAGGATGATAACTTTCAGTTCTTCGACTGGTTTATTAAGAATTGCAGCAGAAGAGCTAATATTTTCCTCAACTGAAAGTTCAAGTGATATTTTATTTATGAGGGCAGATGAACCAGCAATTTTATCCATGTAACACTCTGGTGCATGAAGTAGTGTGCCCCGTGGTGCAACTGCCAAAACACAAATGGAATTGGGAAGATCAAAGGCACAGTGGGATGTGCATTCAAGAGGATCTACAGCGATATCTACTTGTGGTAAAGATGAATCCAGAAGACCCTTGCCCAGTTCTTCTCCATTATACAACATGGGAGCTTTATCCATTTCTCCTTCTCCAATTGCTACCCGTGCATGAACGGGAATCAAATCAAAGGCCTTACGCATAGCTTTTACCGCCGCATCATCAACTTTGTTTTTATCTCCACAACCTCTCAACTTTCCACAAGCAATGGCGGCCTGTTCCGTTACCTGTAGAAAATAAGGAGCTAATTCCTTCATCCGGGGTATAATTTCAGGATTCCTGTCCAATTTCGCACATCATCTTTTTATACCAATCATTCTGAGAATCAAATACCCTGCCACCTTTTATACGATTAAACTTGATGAGAGATAATGCACCATCACTTCTTTCATCCATACCAACAACACCGGATTTGCAATCAATAGCACACTGAACAGCCTTGGATGCAGATTCCTTAATTAATTGAATATCTTTATCATTAGGAGCAGCAGATCGAGAAAAATATCCACTTTTCTGAACCAAGGTTTTCTCAGCACCAATTATATGTGAAAATTGTCTCCCAAACCATTCTCCGGTATTGATATCATCCAACCGAATAAGCCCAAAAGCATCTTGTTTTATATCCTCATTATTTCTTTTCATTTCCTCAACGATCTCATTTACAAACGCACCTTCACTTAGAAAAATATTTACGCAATCCTTTTTATTCATTTTATCCAGCAATCTTTTACCTTCTTTATCGAGATCCATACGAATCTCGGGAATAAATATTGCATCTATATCCCAATTTTCATAATTCAATAGCAGATCATTGTTAAATGAACGAGCGGCAAGTCGGTCTCTATATTTTTTTGCTGTTACAGCGGTAAGCCATCCACTATGGCGTCCCATGACCTCATGTATGATTAATTGCCGTGGGCTTGCTGTATTTTCGTTCACAATATTTTCAAAATATATTGCACCCTGTTCCGCCGCCGTATCCGCTCCCAAAGATTGAACGATGGGAACAATATCATTATCCACCGTTTTCGGTAGTCCCACTACAGTGAGATCATATCCGATATCCTGTAAATACCAGGACAACTCTGCTGCGATTGTATTCGTATCATCGCCACCAATAGTGTGCAAAATACTAATCTCATCTTTCATCAGTTGCTTTGCAGCTTTTTCAAGTGGATTTTCTCCCGATAAAATGAGCCCTTTTTTTTCACAGTCTTCCACATTAGTTAATTTTACACGACTGTTACCAATAATGCTGCCACCGAAAGTAAAGAGCATACCCAAATTTTTTGTGATATTGGATGGAAAATCATAGGACTGCCCTTTTAGCAGTCCCTGATACCCATTCAAATATCCTGAAAAATCAGCAGATTCATTTTTCATTTCATAGGCTTCTAATAGTGCCGCAATAGATGCAGATAGGCAAGGCGCTAACCCGCCAGATGTAAGAAAAGCAATTTTCATTCTATTAATTTATTTGTCTGAAGGGTAAGGAAATTAAATCGGCTGGCCATCACGAATCACTTACCAATTGAATCATTTTCTGCAAATTTTTAGAATTGAGAGGAGACTTTTTAGTTTCAAACCTTGTACTTTTGTACTTCAAAATAGAGTGAATCATGGGAAAAATCGTTTGGTCTCCAAAAAAAGAATATATCCTCTCATCACAAATGTGGGGTTTTATGTTAAAAGTTAATGAAAAACATAATATCCAGTTAAAAGGATACGATGAACTGTACTCATGGACCATCGCAAATCCGCAACTATTTTGGGATGACATTTGGGAATACTGCGATATTATACACTCTTTCCCCTATACTCAAGTTGTGGATGATATTACCTCAATGCCGGGAGCAAAATGGTTTCCGTCTGTTCGGTTAAATTTTGCTGAAAATTTACTGCGATTCAGAGATGATAGACCTGCCCTTGTTTTCAGAAGGGAAGATAAATTAGAGCGCACTTTGTCTTACAAAGATTTATTCAGTTTGGTGGCTCAAACATCCTCCGCTCTCAAATCCGCAGGGATTACCTCGGGAGATAGAGTTGCAGGATTTATTCCCAATATCCCTGAAGCTGTCATTGCCATGCTGGCAGCGGCATCCATTGGTGCTGTTTGGAGCTCTTCCTCTCCTGATTTTGGAATTAAAGGCGTACTGGATCGGTTTTCTCAAATTGAACCAAAGGTGCTATTTACTGCTGACGGATATTTTTATAATGGAAAACGTTTTGATTCTCTGAAAATACTTGAGGAAATATTAAAACAGTTACCTTCCGTTGAAAAAGTGGTTATAATTCCTTACACAAATAAAAGTCCAGAGATTTCATCTTTCTCAAATGCTGTATTGTATAATGAATTTATTTCCGGAGAAAATGCAGGCACCATAGAGTTTAACCAATTACCTTTCGACCATCCCCTTTACGTTATGTATTCTTCTGGTACAACCGGTCTCCCAAAATCCATTGTTCATTCTGCCGGTGGTACCCTTATACAACACATGAAAGAACTCCGTCTTCATACTAATTTAACAAGAAAAGATAATATTTTTTATTTTACTACCTGTGGATGGATGATGTGGAACTGGCTAGTATCATCCCTAGCAGTGGGTGCAACCGTTGTTTTGTATGATGGATCGCCATTTTATCCAAATTCTGAGGCAATGTGGAAATTGACAGAAGAACTGGGAATTACCATTTTTGGAACTAGTGCAAAATTTATCGCTGCGAGTGAGAGTGCTGGTGTAAAACCAAATAATCGATTTAATCTTTCAAATCTCAAGGTTATTCTATCCACTGGCTCACCTCTTGTTGAAGAAAATTTTGATTATATTTATCGCGATGTTAAGGCTGATGTGCAACTTTCTTCTATTTCCGGAGGGACAGATATCATTTCCTGTTTTGCGCTGGGAAATCCCGTTCTCCCTGTATATCGTGGAGAACTTCAATGCCGGGGATTGGGAATGGCAGTGGACTCCTTTGATGAAAACGGAAATTCACTGCTCAATCATAAAGGGGAACTGGTGTGTAAAAAAGCATTTCCATCTATGCCCGTTTTTTTCTGGAACGATCCTGACGGGAAAAAATATCATGATGCATATTTTGATGTTTATCCTGACATTTGGAGTCACGGAGACTATATTACTCTGAATGACCATGGTGGTGTTAAAATTTTTGGCAGAAGCGATGCGACCCTTAATCCCGGGGGTGTCCGTATAGGGACAGCGGAAATCTATAGAATAGTGGAAGGTTTTTCGGAAGTAACCGACAGCCTAGTTGTGGGACAGGAATGGGAAGGTGACGAACGAATTATTCTCTTTGTTACGCTTGGGGAAGAACTAACATTCTCAAATAAATTAGCAGAATCTATTTCAGATGCAATTAGAAAAAATTGTTCTCCACGGCACGTTCCTGCTAAAATCCTTGAGACAAAAAATATCCCTTATACAATCAGTGGCAAAAAGGTAGAGATTGCCGTAAGAAAAATTATTTCCGGTGAGGATGTAACCAACCGTGATGCACTTTCCAATCCTGAATCTCTGGATTACTATAAAAATTTAACCGAACTGCAATCTTAATTGGATACGCTCAGCCATGCACTCTGGGGAAAAGGTTTGTTTGGCTATCGTGGGTTGCCATGGGTTGCATTATTTTTTGGAGCACTACCAGACTTGTTTTCATTTGGAATATTATTCGTCCAAAGAATTTTCACTGGGGAATTTTCTCCAGGGCCGCCTCCTCTTGAAACCATTCCGACATGGGTTTTTATTAATTATAATATCTCCCACAGTTTTATATCCGCATTTATTGCTATTGGTATTGCGTTTCTTTATAGAAAGGATATTGCCTTCGCTATGCTTGCCTGGCCATTTCATATTGTCCTGGATTTTCCTTTCCACACTAAGGACTATTTCCCAACAAAATTATTTTGGCCATTCTCAAATTATTGTATTGATGGAATACCCTGGAATACCGCTGAAGTCTGGTTGCCCAATATAGCCGGTATTATTCTATTATTTATATATCGCTATCAAAAAAAATAAAAAATCTTTATAGGGATACTATAATTGTCTCCCTTTAATTCAAGCCAAAACCCAGTTGCATATTTTGAGTAGACTATAAACATGAAATTGTATTAATTTTTGACAGCGGCTCAAGTTATGGTAATCTCCTTTCTTTCTATTTTTATTTTGAGCCGCTTGTTTTATTCCCCACCTTTTAATTAATAACCACAGGAACATTTACCCCAAATCGATTGTAAAAGTGACATAAAATAGTTAATAAGAAAGGAGATTACCATGAAGAAAAAAAAAGATAGAATCACTCCCTTCATCACCATAGGTCTTTTCCTGGTGTTCATCGGAGCGTTAATCTATCAAACACAGCCTGAGAAAAAAACAAACGAGATCGTATCTCAGGATCCAATCGAGGAATCAATTGAAACGAAATTGACAAAAAATTCATATGTAGATGAATTACCGGTTGATGATGTATGGATTGATGAAACTGAAATAATCAATGAACAAACTTCCTTTGATGAAGCTTTTGCCGCTGCACGAGCTGAATTGGGCAAGGGAAATACGTTTATCTGGAATGAAAAAGAGTACACGACTGACTTGGCGGAAGAAATACAGGACAAGTATTTATTGGCTGATTCAACTCTAAAGACAAAAAATAATTCCGGGAAAAATCAAATAGTGGAAGTTCCATTCACCTCACAGGTGACAACTATAAAATAAGGGAAAAAGAAAACCGGGCAGGAAATCTCCTGTCCGGTTTTTTACTTTAGTTTAATAGAAGTTTAGCTCGTTTTGTCAATCAATTCTTTTACATGTACTTCAAGAGGCTTTTTCCTGTCAAATTCTTCCCCGTTAATCAAAATCTTTGGCACTGCAAGTCTTAGCCCAGTTGACCTTAATTCATTGGTCTCCAGATAGATCTGCTGTTGAAGGGCAGGATCATTCATGTCTTCCTGAAGAAGCTGAATATCTAAGCCAATTTCATCAGCCAATTGAAGTGGGAGGTCTTCATTATTTTTTAAATCCCTGAATTGTGCCATTATCGCATTATGCATCTCATGATACTTGCCCTGCCGGCCTGCTGCTAAAGCGTACAAAGCTGCCTTGTTTGCCTGTTTATGAGATCTTAGAGGAAAATTTTTAAAAACTACTTTCACATCATTTGGGTAAAGAGTCACTAATTTGTCCACCGAACTGGTGAGTCGTGCACAGTACGGTCACTGATAATCCATCCACTCTATAACGGTCACTTTGGCATCTTTCGACCCTATAAAATAGGAATCGCCCACTGGAATATTAAATATTTCTTTGGGTGCTATTTCCCAATTGTAAGCCAGTATTTTTGTTCCATCTTTAAGGGTGGCTTGTTGTGGCTCTTTTGATTTTGAAATATTTTCCTTAGAAATTAGCTTAATTAGCTCAGAATCTTTTTCAGCAATTTCCTCAAGTATTTGAGCATTCTTTTTCTTTAATTGTTCAATTTTCTGGTCCTTTTCTTTTATTAGCACTAGCAATGATTGTTCATTATAGTTTCACCCTTTTAAAAATAAAGTTACCAGTATAATTATTGCCA
>CAZOUJ010000089.1:0-6774 GCA_964582955.1 uncultured bacterium | reverse complement strand
CATCTTTGGAAGAGAAAAAGATGTTACTATAAAAAAAACTTCACATTGGTTTTTCTAGGCAGACACTTACATATGAAAGTGTTCCATTTTTGAAAGAATTATGTATCTTGCTTCCCTTTACGCCGGCATAAGATTCAAACGTTCTTCGGAAAACTACCGGGATGTATTTTTGAATCGCATTTTTTCGTTCTTCTGACATTTTGGTCAAAGCTTCAATAATATTTTTTGTTATATCCTGATATTGTATTGTTTTTAATCCTGAATTATTAAATTGGACCAATAGTTCCTCCAACACTGATGTTTCCCTTAGATCACAGAACAGGAAAACCCCTCCCGGTTTTAATATTCGGAATGTTTCTTTGAGAAATGATTCCATTGAACCATAGCAGTGTGAAGATTCAACATTGATAACTACATCAAATTTTCCATTATCGTACTGAATATTTTCAGAATCTCCCACTGTAAAATTTAGATTGTCAACATCATAGATTGAATTACATAATTCCACTGCAGTCTCGGAAATATCTATTCCTGTAACGCTAAGGGGATTCAAATATTTGGCAATGTACAATGCTCCACCACCCCTGCCTGAACCGACCTCTAAAACGGTTTTTCCTTCTAAATTTATTTGGGATGCAACATGGTGATAAAGCTGAATGGGGTATCTTTCTCTTTCATCAAACGATTTGAGTAGAGGATGAAACCCATCTTTATAATATCCATAATTCATAAATCTAAATTCTGGATTTGGTGCCTTTGAAGCAAAAAGTGTATACCATTTTTTCCAGAACCAGCGTTTTGTTTTTGGAGAATATTTTATTAAAAAATAATAGAATCTATGAATCATTGTTTGAAATACAATTTATGAAATGATAGCAAAGTACTGAAATCAACCTGATAAAATATTTTCATTTATGATCATAACCGCTAAAAAAATGCCTAGGGTATTTGCCACCATATCTTTATTACTGAAATATCCATTCGGTCGCTTCATATCATAGGTTTCTTTCATGATTCCAGTACTGAAAGAACTAAATACAGAAAAGGTTAGAGCGTCTTGTTCATAGATATTCATACTATTTACCAGAATGTATTGACTGCTTAATGTCCAGAGGAAACTGAAAGTGAAATGCTGTACTTTGTCATAGGCTAGCCATTTGTCTTCGAATTTGATTGAATCTAACTTGACAGGTTCAGAGATACCAATTGAAATCAGGCACAGAAAGATAGGAAAATAAAATTTAACACGTATTTTTTTTACATCTGACATATTTTAATTCTTTCTTATCTACAAGTATATATCCAATTCCAAATAAAATCTAGAAAAAACCATAAATACCACAACCAAACACGATCCAAATATTATTGTCTGGCCATATATACAGAAAACTGGTTAATGCAATTCCCACACACCCGATGGTAGAACTGGACAGAAAAAAATATGATCCCTTTTTAAAATATTTTTCGTTTAGAATCATCACCGAAAGAACATAAAGAATAATTTGTATGTGTTTGGATAATTACGAACTTCATAAATTCAATTGTAATTTGATTCAATTAAATTTGATATTGACCCAATATGATTCGTTTATTCATTATTCTAGTGGTTTTTTATATTGTTGGAATGGTTGCATACATTATTTATTACAATCGGAATGTTATCAGGGAACAATGGTATGAGTTTAAGGCATCTATTTCAAACATTGATTTTAAAAGAAATATCATCCGAGGATTGGTTGCTATTTTGCTGAAGTTTTTAAGGAAAAGAATTTTTAAGATTTGAGCATCTTAACATATTAAGAGAATTAATATTTTTCTCTTAATTAAATCCCTTATCTGGGTAAGGGTTCATTTAGGTCTGCTAACACAAATGCCATTATGGCCATGGCAGCTATGCAGTGGTTGAATTCATCCCGATCCACTTTCTCAAATGTATCTGCATTGGTATGGTGATACCAGAAATATTTGGAACTGTCTACCTTTAGTGACATGACAGGTACACCTTCATCATTTAAAGGTGCCACATCAGCAGCCCGACCACCCTCAGTAATTTCATCAGCGTCAATGCTATTTAATAACTGGCCGATTTTACTAACAATCTCCATTGCTTCTGCCGACCCGGAAAATCCAAACCCTTGTGGTTTAAATACTCCGGCATCAGATTCGATGGCTGCCACATGGTTATCCAGCTCAGCCATATGCATATCACGGTAGGCTTTATTCCCACGTCCCCCATTCTCTTCATTGGTCCACATCACGACTCTCAATGTCCTGCGGGGCTGAAGTCCTAATTTTTTGATGAGCTTAACTGCATGCCACGCCGCCAGACATCCCCCAGCATCATCATGAGCACCCTGCCCTACATCCCAGGAATCAATATGTCCACCTAACACCACTATTTCCTCAGGGAACTCACTACCAGGCAATTCCGCGACTACATTTCGGGAATACCTTTCTGCAACTGTTTTTGCTTCCATTTTTAATTCAATGATAATTTTATCTCCCCTGTCATGGATACGCCGAAGCATCATGGCATCCTCCATAGTGAGAGCTGCGTGTGGAATCTCAGGTATGGTATCGGCATAAGCCATTACCCCTGTGTGTGGAGTATTCATAGACCAGGGACCCACAGACCTGACGAGGCTGGCAATGGCACCATATTTTGCTGCTGCTTGAGCTCCTTTATATCGGTACTGCACCGTTTCGCCATAGTTTGTGAATGCAGCATTGTACAATACAAGCTTGCCTTTTACTTCATATTTGCGTTTATCCAATTCTTCAAAACTATCCACCACAATCACCTCTCCACGGATACCGTTGGAGCGTGTTCCTATACTACCGCCTAGGCCCAGCATGGCCAAATCTTTTGAAAAAGGTTTTTTGAGTTTGGCAGATTCCTTTCCTCTAATCCAGACTGGTACTTTTACTTTTTCACCATGGACATTGTATAAATTATCTTTTTCCATTTCTTTTATGATCCAGTCTATAGCGTTTTCCAAGTTTTTTGATCCGCTTAACCGAGGACCAAATGTGTCGCATAAATAAGCTAAGCGATTATAGGCAGAGGTGTCAGCCAGTGATGCGGTAATTAGTCTTTCCGCAATATCCTTGTACTTTTCGGGAATTGGGCTTGCGTTTATTATCAATATAAATAAAACTGAAGGAATAACTTTGAAAGTTTTCATCATATATTATTTATGCTCCAGTACTTGGGTTTGAACCAGAAACATGCAAATTATCAGGTTTTTTTAGATAAATTAGAATCGTCTTTAATATAATCTCAATGTCCAAACCTAAGGATTGATTTTGAACATAATAACGATCGAATTGATTGCGGTAAGAATAATTCACATGCATTTTTTTTATTTTGTCAAGGCTTGATAATCCTGGCGTACAAATCAATTTAGGATCTTTAGCAGTTGACTCAACCAGAGATGACCCAACAAAACTCAAGTCCCCTTTTAATATAGTCCAAAACAGTGGTAATATTTTGATAAATTTATTTTTAGATTGAAGAATATAAGCAGTAATAATTTTACTTTTTTCTCCCCAAAATGTCATTTTTCTTTGCGGGTATTTTAATAATTTAAAAACTATAACAGGAGAAAACGGTAAAAGTAAAAAGAAGGAAAAAACAATATCAAATGATCGTTTTGCCACTTTATTGATTTGATTGTAAAGTGAATAATCAATATTAATAAAGGATAATTCGCCAATTTCCTCAATGGATCCTTTTCCGATAATAATGTCCTGGTGTCTGGGAACCATCCGGTATGTAAGATGAAGATCCTTTGTATCATCCATTAATGAAACAATTTTGTTGTTTGGGAGTGTATTATTAGAAAATATTATTTCCCGAATTTTGTGTTTTTTTATTATTCCTCTAATATTTTTGATTGTTCCGAGAAAAGGAACCGGTAATTCATCCTGTGTTTTCCCCATTTTTGAATCAACGAAACCAATGATATTAAGCCCAAAATTTACACGACCGTGAATTTTATTCACTATCTGTATACCCTCGTTATTTGCACCAATAACCATTGTTTTTTTTGTGAAGAGGATATTATGTTTATCTTTTATCTGATTATGCAGATATCCCCTTGACATAATAAAGTGTATAATGAGACGCCATCCAGGGATGAGCAGGGTCACAATTCCTGTTGCTGTAATCAAAACAAGTCGTGAAAAGGCTAATTGTTTAAAGAAATATGTAAAAGCAACAACTACAAAAAAACCGGTCAAAGCGGAAAGTGCTGCCCTAGAGTAAGAGAGAATATGGCGTCCATATAGCTGAAAAAAGCTACCCACGATCAACCAAAAAAATATATATATTGTTGGAATTAGTCCATGAGAGATATAAAGCGGTTCAAGATTTGAAAATCTAAGAAAAAATGTAATTAAAAAAGCAAAGAAAACAACACAGCTATCTATTATAACCGATAATATCTGAGAGCGCGACTCAGTAATGAATGCAATAAATTTATGAAACTGTATTCCAAAATGAATCCCAAAACGAAAAAGAATATGCTTATTTTTTGAAAAGTGTTTTTTGTAGAACAATATCATTGCATTATAGAAAGCACTTATACTATCATAAGGAGAAAATTTCACAGATTCACCTTTATAATGAAGGATCTGTGTGGATGGTACATAATGAATTTCATGTCCCATTTGTTTCATTCGATAACACAGGTCCAAGTCTTCCCCAAATAGAAAAAACTGTTCATCAAAACCATCTATTTCGTGAAATAATGATTTCCGGACAAACATACAGGAACCACTTACAGCATCCACAGAATGTATTTTATTAGGGTCCAAATAAGTTAAATTGTATTTTCCTGCCCATTTTGTTTTTGGAAATATTTTTGATAATCCTAGCAGTTTTGGTAGTGCAACTCTTAAAGTCGGGAATGAACGTTTACATGTAAGTTGAAGTGTACCATCTGGGTTCATAATTTTGGGTCCAATCAACCCCACTTCGGGATGTGTTTTTAAATAATTTACAAAGGTTGATATCGTATTTTCTTGTATGATTGTATCCGGGTTTAAAATTAATAGATATTGACCTTTTGCTGTTTCGGCAGCAAGATTAACGGCTTTCCCAAAACCAACATTCTTACGCTTTGCAATTAATTTTACATCAGGGAAATTATTCCGGATGGACTGGGACGTCTCATCAAAAGAATTATTATCTACAACAATAATATCTTTTTCGCCAATAAAATCAGAGGATAATACTGTCTCAATACAATGTGTCACATATTGCTTTACATTGTAACTAACAATAATAACTGAAACTGAATTAGGAGTCATAGCAAAAGCTTATTATTTCATTCTAGTATTTTAATTATATGTAAATACAAGTCTGTGGTTATAGATTCATAATTTCAAAATATGTTCAATGGAAACGTAATTATCCAGAATAATTATTCATTGAAGTTAAACTACAATTTAAAAATCCTTTTCTCTATTACCCAACCCTAAGAATACAATAAGTATAGATCACCTGTGGATAAAACAATTGAACCCATCAGTAAAGTTTTATAACATTTCGAATGTTTAAAAATGCCTCATTAACTATGGATGTGAAATATTCCCAATCTTTTTCTTACTTCATCAGTAATAAATACAGTAAAAATATTGATAAGAACTGATAAAAGAATAAACCAAGTCCATGCTATACCAATTTGTTTGAGATAAAAAACAATCAATAAACTGAATACCAGTCCTGTAATCAAACTGATCTGATGAAAATCTCGTTTTAATTTACTCAAAAGAAATAACCCCAATAAACCCCCATAAGTAAAGGATGCAATTTGCAGTCCAACAATCACAACAGCTGAATCGCTTTCATCAAATAATAAAGCAATGCCAATTAATATTGCAGCCCATATTAAACTAATAAGTCGAGATAGTTTTAATGATGAGTTTCCTCCCATCCAATCATTTATTGTGGAAGAGGCAAGGGAGTTAATGGAAGAACTGAGTGTGGACATAGCTGCAGAAAGTACTCCAGCGAGTAAAACTCCTCTCAACCCAATTGGTAAATAATTCACAATAAAGGTTGTAAACTCACGATCCTTTGCAATTTCTGCTCCTTCCATCAATACGAAAATGATAGAACCGGCCATAAGGAAAACAGTAAATTGGAAAAACACAAAAATGCCACTTCCAATCATTGCTTTTTTTGCAGAATCTAAGCAATTTGTCCCCAATACCCTTTGTACCATCATATAGTCAACACCATGTGATGCTAAGGAAAGCAGTGCCCCTCCAATTAACGCACTAATGAATAAGCTTGGGTCGCTAAATAGATTCCCCTTCCAATTAAAGATTTCCAATTTTCCATCAGAGGCTAATGAGGAAAATATTGAAATAATAGATTGGTCAATATAATTCAGACTGAAGAATATTGTTAGGACACCACCAAATAAATAAAGTACGAATTGGATACTATCTACCCAAACAATCGTCCGAATACCACCCGATAATGTATAACCTAATGTCACGATCCCAATCATCAACACAGCTGAAGGTAAAGACCATCCAGTTACAACCTGCACAACAACTGCAGTTGCTAAAAATCGGATTCCATCAGCCAGTACTCTGGTAACAAGAAATACACCTGATGCTAGTTTTTGTATATTGTGTCCAAATTTCTCCCCCAATACTTCGTAAATGGAAATAATCCCTGTAGAAAAATATTGGGGTAATAGTATCAGACTTACCAGAACACGACCAATTATATATCCTAAAGCCAATTGCAGAAAAAAC
>CAZOUJ010000088.1:1257-6795 GCA_964582955.1 uncultured bacterium | reverse complement strand
AATTTATTATGTACACTCATTTTTTTTCATAAAGTTGTGACAATTTAATTATCTATTATGGTAATATATCCTGAACTATTAGTACGTATCCAATATCCTTTTCCTGGTTCCACTATTTCTACATTTAAGTAACCAGCTGAATTGAATCCAAATACTGTTCCAAAAATGACAATTTCATCTGGGTCCTGTATGTCTGATATATTTAAGGGGATACTTATTCCTGATATAAGATTCCATCCCTCACTCAGGCTAATAGTTAGTTCAGTAATGGAACCACCAGTAATAGTGGTACTACCTGCCTCATTAAATCTCAACCAGTACCCTTCACCATGAATTAAACTTGTTTCAAGGTTATATCCATTATCAAAAGAGTATAAAGTTCCATCTATTGATCCTGGGAATAAGTAAGTATATGATGCATTCTCAACTACAAGAGGTAGGCCCAAAAGGTTCCAGTCCTGGATGTAATCAATCGTGATAGTTTCACTTTGTTCACCACCTGAATTAGCCATAAAAATCTGATAATCACCTGTACGATTATCTGACCAAAAGCAGATTAGTTCATTATTTCCCCAGATGAGAAAGGGATCCTTCTGAACATTGCTGGATTCTTCCGAGTCATCACTGATCCTTTGCTCGCTCACCAATTCATCTCCCCCCAGCTCCATAGCAGCATAATATATATCGGGATTGCCGTTGCGGTAATCGATCCATGCCGTGTGTATAACAAATTCTTTTAAAACAACAAAAGGGAAATTCTGGGAGGCTCCCGATCCAGGACTTACATTTACTTCTTCAGAAAATATCAGTGTATCCAAAGATGCATGATTCACGTAAGTATTGTTGTGCTGGCTAACGTAAAACCCGGAAGCAATATTATTATTCTCAATAGACAATGACGGTCCAGAGGAGGGACAATACGAAACATAATCAGAAAAATATGATACAGGTATCGGTTCCTGAAAACTATCGGAACCGTATTCTTTTTTCACAATGTAGTGCAAACGAAGGTTTGATATATTATTTCGGTAACCAATATATAAATCTCCATTATCTGCGATAACAATATCAGGCTGACAGCAGTCACAGGGCTCCATCTCTTCATTTGTTATTCCCACAGGAACACTGGATGAAAATTCAATTGATCCAGAAGGAGAGGTTGAATAGCGAACACTGTTGAATGAATAATTCTGATTATAGCTGTAATAAATAAGGTGAAGTTTCCCGTCAATACCAACACCAATTTCGGAATATGCTTCTATATATGGTTGATCACTCACTCTGATATCATCATCCCAGGACATACCAGCATCTGTCGATACATTAATGTAAACGGATGTATAACCAGTACGGTCATCCATGAACACTACAATAATTTCTTCTCCTCGAATCACTAATTTTGGACCAGACTGAACATATGCAACAACTGTGCTAGCATGGGAATTTATTCTTACAGGTTCAGAAAATGAAAACCCCTCATTAATGGATCTAGCATAGTACACATCTTTATGGCTATTACTAACATTCACCCAGACCAAGTGAAACACACCGTTCGAGTCAAATGCTCCATATGGAAATTTTTGGTCAATGTTATTTTCAGGGATTATGTGGTAATTCTGACCGAACTCAATAAAAGGTTGGGCAGAAATAGAAACTAAAATGAATAAAAAATAAATGAGACTAATTTTTAATTTTTTCAAAGTATTGGAATTTGACCTGAAAAATGACACACTTATTTATTTCAAAAAAGTGATTTTTCTCATTTGGTGACCAAAAGGACCTTGAATATTCAAAAAATATTCTCCTGATGGGACCGAACCCCCATTAATCAGTTTTCCGTTCCACACTAAACTATGTTTTCCTTTTACCAAGGTTCCATTGTTGAGAGTTTGGATCCACTGTCCACTTATATCATAAACAGAAACCAAAATATGTGAAGATTCTGTTAGGTCAAATTGAATCTCAATCTGAGAGTTAAATGGATTTGGGAAAGTGGAAATATTTTGTACATAATTTGAATTCCAATGTTCGGGCTGTAGGGAGTTGACCGGTCTTTGATCCGGATCAATATCTAAAATAATATTGAAAGTTCCTGCCAGTCCATTTTCCGTTTCATTGAGCGGAATTATCCTGTTCACGGCACCGGGGTCCGATGAACCGGCATCCTCATCTAAATATTCATCTCCTTCAAAATAGAGCTGAGTTACGATGGGCTCTCCTGCTGGTGGAGTTATCATAAAATGAATGTGGCTGGGGCGGAAACGATCTAAGCCTAGTGGATAGTGACCGGGCTTTATTGTTTCTATGAAATATTGTCCATGGGGCCCGGATAGTACCCGCCCACGGAGATTTAATTCATCATTTTCAGGGTTTCCGGTCTCGCAGATCTGGAACACGGAATAGCAACCATCATTATTAGCTTGCCAAGCATCAATGACCACATTTGAGATGGGTGTCTGACAATCATTGGCTGTGACCACCCCCGTGAGGAGCAGTGGAGTTCCTGGCTCATCCTGTGATGCAAGATCACTTCGAAAGGGTGAGTACGGTTCCCAATAGGGACCAAGCCCCATCACATCAGCTGTGGATGGATCACAGGTCATTCCATCCAACCGCTTTGGAATTATCAGCCCCGCTGCTGTCATCCCACTTAACTGCAAAAATCGTCTGCGCGAAATCATTCTAAAAATAAAATATTTCGTGTTTTAATCTATTTTCCACATTTATTTTTAATGATAAAGTAAAAAAAATACTTGTCCTCAATTCCAATGTAATAAAGCACCAATGATTACACAAATGGTTTTTGCTTTACTATTCATGCACAGGATAATTCACTCTGTTATGTCCCTTCCGCTAAGAGTGCTAGGAGCTTATTCTTTAAAAAAAGATATTTTTATATTTGATTTTATTCTAAGAATCTTCCGCACCAGCTCTCCTTTTGGGCCCACCATAACCAACCATGAAAATGATTCCGGAAAGTACTAGGACAATGCTAATTATCAAGTTCAGAGATAGAACCTCCCCAAATGCAACCCAAGCAAGCAACGCAGTGGTGGGCGGCTGGGCCGAAGCAACCACCGCAACCTGCGAAGGGCGGACTCTCTCTAACAGCCAGACCCATAAAAAATATGCAACACCGGACGTCATGACGCCCATGTATACAATTCCCAACCAGGCACTGAAACTTGCTGTGCTAAGGTCACTCGTAACTGTAAAAAATAACCCAAATGGGAAATAGAGGAGTGCTCCAAAACTCATTACTAAAAAGGTTGTCTCGAGGGCTCCATAGCGCTCAACTATAGGTTTACAAATGACAGTATAAAGCGACCATGATAGTACGGCAAACAAAAGAATCATATCTCCAAAAATTGTTTCATCTCCAAAAGTCAGAAGATTATCTCCCATTAGCACAAAAACACCCACAATAGAAAAACCTACCCCAACCCATTTCCACCATCGTAGTCTTTCTACACCAATTAGTACAGACATAATTAGCACCCATGCGGACGTGGTAGCATATAGAACAGCGGGATGGGACACCGGTGTGTGCGAAAGCCCTGATATAAACGCAAGTTGGTTCATGGGAACGGCGAGGGCACCTAAAATAACAAACCTGAAACTGTCAACACGCTCAAGGAAAATAGTTTTGCCTGAGGCTCTCATCATTATCCAGAGAACAAACACTGCCAAAAGAGAACGAAAGAATGCGATGTTGGATGGTGCTATTTGGGTGACCGCCTCTTTTCCAGCGATATGAGTAAAGGACGAAAAAAGGTTGAAAAAAAATATTGCTAACCAAATAATAATATTTTTATTCATAGAACTTTTAATAGTTAGTATACACTCATCCAATCCCCATTTTTTACAAAAACTACTTCAACAGTACAATCTTCTTGGTCTGCACAGACTCTTGTGGATGAATCTGGTCAAAATGATTTTTTGTATGCAATTTTTATCCAATTCATAACTTCATCATTAATATCTTCTATTGAGGTTAAGTTAATTTTGTGAGAGTACATTGAATTAGATGTTTTTATTTCTTCAAGAAGACCTTCTCCTTTTTGATTTTTAATAATTAGTCCAACCTCAAATCTGCTTTTTGTTGCAGGATTTAGAATTGCAAACTGTTTTTTACTTCTTAAGCTCACATAGGCTTTCTTTGGTGCAATTTCAATATTATTACCAAATTGTGAAACTTCGGTAACCAATTTATCATATAAAGGTTTAAAATGTTCTTTCCCCTTGTACTGTAAATCTATTAAATCATCCTTATTTGCAAATGAATCAGCATCAGATTTTCTAGCTTTTAAAGCTACTAGATTTGCAAATCCATGAGTAAATGAATGTTCTTGTTTTAAATATTTTATGATTTCACAATGCTTTAAAAAATTTTTGGCTCTTACTATTGTTATCCATTGTTCTAAACTCTTACCAGTATTTATTTTCAGATTTTCTATCATCTTTGCTGTCATTGTTGCTGTATCCATGTTTTCTCCCTTAATTATTTACAATTATCTTCAAAATTACTCTTAAACACCTATCAAATAATACTCTCAGATGCTAAGATCATATCTGAATTTTTAAATGTACCACCATGGGAAAGAACTAAATAATTACCAATAGCATTACATTTTCCATTACCCCAAATCCGTGGAGTCTCTTCGTTACACACTTTTTTACAAAGAGGTGCTACTTTACTTTCTCCCACTCATCTACAATTGCTCTAGGGATTGGGTTACGAAGAAATATTTCTTTTTTATCAGGCTCTATATTTAATGCTATTTCTTGCACTTGATTAAAGGCTTTTTCAAGATATAAATTATCACTTAATAAATCAAAGAGATGAAAGTTGGTTACATAGTCAATATTTACAGTCTCTTCAAAAAGCTTATATAGATCTTCTAAATTAAATTGTTTTCCCATGTGTTTGTATGATAAAAAAAGATAAATAGTTGGCTCTATAAGCTCTCTCTCATCGAACCCAATTTCCTGTGTAGTAGATATAGAATTTTTTAAAAAAATTACAGCACTCTCATAATCTTTAATTTGTAGATAAGTGTAGCCAATTTTATTTAGTACCCAATTTATGTCCCACTTATCACCAAGATCTTCATAGATTTGAAGAGAGCGGGTAAAGTAGTTCAAAGCATCTTTATAATTCCCTTCTGTAAGTAAATTAATACCAATATTATTTAGGGGAGTCCTTAGCCTACGTTTATTACCAAGTCTTTCTTGAATTTTTAGAGATCTATTATAGCATTGCATACTCTATTCATAATCAAATTTGCTCCTGTAAATATTTCCCATATTATTTAATATTCCACCTATCCCTCGCTTATCACCCAACTTTATTTTAATTTGAAGGGAGCGGTTATAGTAGTTTAGAGCTTGAACGTAGTCATTATTCTTCGTATAAATAAGTCCAATATTATTAAGTAATCTTGAAATTTGGATTGTATCACCTAATTTATCAGCTAAGTTCAATGCCTTCTCATAAATCACCTTTGCCGAATCATATTCACCAGTTCTATAAAATGT
>CAZOUJ010000088.1:0-1223 GCA_964582955.1 uncultured bacterium | reverse complement strand
CAGAAATTAAATTACTATCTATGCTAATTGCTTTTTTTAAAAGACCACGAGCAATTTTAGTATCTCCGACATTTTTACTCATCTCATACTTGTGCTTCCCTCTTAGATAAAATTCATAAGCTTCTGTATTGATTTTCAAAAAATCATTTTGACTATTTGCTACATCTATATTAAGTGATTTTAAAATATTATTTGCTAATATGTTAACAATTTGTGAAGCTTTATTAAGAGATTGACTCCATTTATTTGCATAGGCACTTATACCACTTTCTACTTCAATTAACTGACAACGTAGTTCAAAACTTTTTTCCTTTTTATGCATACTGCTGGTTAAGAGATACTTAACTCTCAATTCCTTTGCAATATCTTCAAAACTCTTTTGAATATCTATTTCCAATATCTCTTTCATAGGAGCAACCCTGATAAGTCCCGCACCAGCTACCTTTACAATTAAATCTTCTGTGATACCCCGTGACCAAAAGTAATCGTCCTCATTTCCAAGGTTTTCCATTATCAGTATACCTATAGAAGGAACTTCTTTATCTTTAGGGATAAAGTAATAAGTTAAAAGGGCAACGACAGCTAGAGCAGAAACAGAATATCGGAACCAATTATTTTTATTCTCCAGTTTTGCTGATACATCGGAAAGTTTTGTTTCTGGTAATCCGTGTGAAGTAATACAGTGTATTTCTACCTTTTGCTGAACACCCTTGAGCTGAGGATTACCAATGTACTTTGTAGTAAATTTGGGATTGCTGGAGATGTCCCTCTGAACCTTATCAGATACAGCAATACCTCCGATAGCAGAAAACGGTTCTATCCTTGAGGCTACATTTACATCATCTCCAATGACATCACCTTTTTGTTCAATTATTTCACCCTGATGTATCCCTATTCGGAGATTAAGGTCATCAATATCTTTTGTTGTTTTCTGGATTTTAATTGCACATTCTAAGGCACTTGTTGCACCATTGAATGTAATTAGTAACCCATCTCCTATTTCTTTAAGCCAGCTACCTCCATGTTTTTCAACAATGGGTTTTAATAAAGCTCTCTGAGTATTAAGGAGTTTGGCAGCTTTAGTATCATCCGTAGATGAAAGTTTGGTATACCCAGCAATATCCTTAAACTTAATTACAGCAAGCTTACGGGGGGGTTTATCAGATGAAGGCATTAACTAAAATTACCTTCAGAGTGGTATTAAATCAAATTGATGTGGAAGT
>CAZOUJ010000087.1:0-6838 GCA_964582955.1 uncultured bacterium | reverse complement strand
TATATTGTCTGATTATTTCTAAATAGTTTTCTAATTGATCTTCAGTTGACGTTATAAGTATATCTACAGGTTTCCTTGATTTGACATGCGCTGTCAAACGATTGGAACCCCAAAGTCTGTCAATAGAAGTCAAAAACTGTAGCGAATCTGGATATAGGTTCTGTATTTCGGATATAAGATGTATGCCGACTGAAACACTCTTATAAGCATTTCGGTCCGTTATAATAATTTTTACTCCAGAACACTTTTTTTCCATGTATTTTGGTTTGATTGCCATATTGGAGATTTCCATAGGTGTAAACGTCACAGGTGTAAATATGACCCCTGAAAGGTTTAGACCGTTTAACATTTGTGCCAATTTTTTTCCATCGATCCATGGAGCTCCGATTTGTTTGAAGGGATGTGCAGTGCCGCGACCCTCACTTATATTTGTTCCTTCCACCAGACAAATCCCTGGATAAATGATAGCGGTTTCAAGGTCAGGAATATTTGGTGACGGTTTAACCCAAGTGAGATTTGTTTCATCAAACCACAGGTTTCTTGACCACCCCTGAATATTTATGACTTGGAGACTTGGAGTATTCTGAATCCATTTTTCTTCGATAATCATCTTCGCCAATTCACCGATGGTTAATCCATATTGGATGGGAATTGGATAATAACCTATAAATGACTTGAAATCCATATTAAGGATTGGTCCCTCAATACGATCCCCTCGAATTGGGTTTGGGCGATCCAGTACAATTATCGGGATGTTAAGCGCACCGGCAGTTTCCATCACAAGTCCCAAGGTGGAAATATATGTGTAAAAACGAGCACCAATATCTTGTATGTCGTACAAAATTAAGTCGATGCCAACCAGCATTGATTTGGTTGGTTTTTTTATCTTTCCATAAAGGCTGATCACCTTGGGAAGGTCTATCCTTTTTTCAGAGTATATCACTTTTTCTCCAGCTGCAGCTTCACCAAATAAGCCATGTTCGGGAGAAAAAATAACCTTGAGATTGACACTCTCAATTGCCAATAACCGGACATAGTTGGGGATTCCATTTTTATCTATACCAGTATGATTGGTAACCAAGGCAATGTGTTTGTCCTGAATTATTTCTACTTGTTGACTAAGCAGAATATCTAAACCGGAAAGCACAGTCACTTTTTCGACAGGTGAATTATCTTTGTTTCTGTGCTGTCCCTGCTTTAGTTGGTGGATGCCAATATTAGGTTGACCCACTGCAAAGTTTGAAACGAATATAATGAGTGTGTGAAGGAACAATATCGCTATGCTGGATTATAAATCTGTAATGATATTCATTATGTAATACAATTTTTAAAAATATCATTTATGGACTCCCGTTTTCTAATCAATATGGAAGTTCCATTATTCAGGATAATTTCAGCAGGACGGGGACGCGTATTAAAATTATGTGACATGGAAAAACCATAAGCCCCAGTATCCATAATAGCAACTAAATCACCTTCCTTAGTCTTTGGAAATTGTCTTTCAGTAGCAAGTCTATCGGTGTTCTCACAAATACGACCAGTAAAATCTACAGTAAACATTTTTTCAGTATCAGAATGTCCAATCTTATGTATACGATGATAGGCGTTATACAAAGCCGGGCGCATCAGGGTTTCCATCCCAGAATCAAGACCAATGTAAGTTCGATAGCTTTTTTTAATTCCGGTAACCTTAGATAAAAGGATACCAGCATCTCCCACCAAGTATTTTCCTGGCTCAATCCATAAAGATGGAACATTTTTGACTTCGCCAAAATAAGAGTGAAATATTCTCCCCAAATCATTAAACACAGTATCAATATCTAAAGGGGATTCATTTTCATGGTAAGGTATTCCAAGGCCACCGCCAATGGATATGTAGCTGAAATGGACATCCAACTTAGTTTGAATTTCAACAACAGTGTCAAGAATAGCAGTTAGAAGAGTGGGAAAATATTCAACTTCTAGAACCCCTGAACCAGCCATGCATTGAATACCAAATTTATTAATACCGGCATTTTTTGCTAGGCGATATGCTTCAAGAATATTTTCTTTCGGTACACCAAATTTCGCCTTTTTACCTGCTGTTGTAATCTGGGGAAAGGTCCCCTTGCCAAAACCGGGGTTAAAACGAAACGAAATTTCATTGGGTATCCCAATTTTATTTAACCTATGAAAAGAAGTAATATCATCCAGATTCAAATGGCAGCCGGAATTATATGCTACCTGCAGATCTTTCAATGATTCATAATTACCAGTATAAATGCATTCATGAGTATCAATTCCAGCTAATTTGGCAGCGTGGAGTTCTCCCGGACTTGAACAATCTGCTCCTATAGATACGAGATTATTTTTCATTTTCCTGATCAGTGCTGGATTACTGTTTGCTTTTAGAGCGTAGCAGATGTGGTACTTATTAAAATTTGTTTTCAAGGCATTGTTCAATCGTTCAAGGTTTGCCAATAACCTCTCTTCTGAGTAAATGTAGAGCGGTGTGCCATAATCCTTTGCTAGTGATGTCATCAGCGTTGAATTTTGAATTAGATTATATAAGGGGTGTGTATTCATTGGTCTACCAAGTAAATTAACCGGGCTTAATTTAACGTGGATTATAATAACCATTAAGTCAATGATTAAGAATCAGGGAAGAAAAATCAAGTTCAATATTAATCATTCAATTTGTAAATCTTTCTCTTTTTTTGATTAAATATTTTAAGATTCATTTTTCTAACTTTTATCCATGTCTCATATAAATAAAACATTTTTTATTACTTTAGGTGTATTTGTAATGCTGACTGATGGAATATTGTTTGGTCAATTGGAGGATATTTCCCGTAAAATTCCTAGTCGTGTCGTTCAAATGGAAAAGTTGGGAGAGATGTTTGTTCTTACCGGTAAATCAGAGCCTTACTCATCCGAAAACACTCCAGAGGGTGTGGCTGTGCTTCTGGATAAATCTACGACGGAGATGGAAGCATTATTTAGATTTCTTGATATAGAAGGAAACTTAACAGAATGGATACAAGGAGATATTATCAACATACCTTATTCTGAAAGGAGTATAATATATATTCGCGATGAAATATGTCAAACATCTATGATGTTTGATTTTAAGGTCATTTCTCAAGTTGGTTTTCCGGAGATAATTAATGCAGGAATATTTCTTCCTGATATAGAGGAATACCCTAAAGGTGATATTACAAGGAAAAAGGCAGATACTGATTTGCCTAAGCCGGTAATTATTTCAAGGTCTGAATGGGGAGCAAGACCACCGACCCATGGCTATTCATTGCATCCTTACTACATCAAATTAACATTGCACCATGCTGCTGGGTTTTCTGCTGATAACATTGAGGAAGGTAAGGAACAGCTGCGTGCCATACAAGACCTACACCAGTTTGTTAGGGGGTGGAGAGCTTTTGGTTACCAGTTTGTAATTGATAAAGCGGGGAATATTTATCAAGGGAGACCGGAAACTGTAATTGGGGCCCATGTCTTGAACAACAATACAGGCAATATAGGAGTTTGTGTGTTAGGATGCTATCATCCACCAGAATTGTATTGTGGCGACTGGCTTACAGATGCTACCACTAATTCCCTTGTTGCTCTTTATGCCTGGGTTTCCGGTGAATATAATTATGATCCAAATGTTTTGAAAGGGCACAGGGATTATCCATATAATGAAACTTCCTGCCCCGGTAACAACGTATATGAAGAACTATCTTGGTTTCGTGATGAGATAAAAAGATATATGGATTTAGGAGGGCCACCTCTGGAGTTTATCATTTCAAGAAACTATCCAAATCCTTTTAATGGTATAACACATATTGACTATCAGGTACCTGTAAATAATCATATCAGCATCATTATTTATGACATTATGGGTAGAGAAGTAAAAACTCTTATGGATCAAGTACAAATAAAAGGTATGCACACAATAGATTGGAATGGAAAGTCTGAATATGGTGAATTTGTCAGCACTGGTGTGTACTTTCTTCAATTCACATCCAATAATTTTATAGATAAAAAGAAAATGATTTTTTTGAGATAGCATAATGCAACTTTTCAAACAGTACAGTATAATATTTTTGATCTGGTGTTTATCCTGTTCACCTCCTAAAGCCCTTTTCGATAACAGTGGCAGTTTTACGTTAAAGAAAAATATTAACGAACTGATCTCTTCCTATGGCCTGAATGTGAACATAGGTATCAAAATATTATCTTTAACAACCGGGGAAACACTATATTCCCTAAATAGCCAGAAACTGCTCATGCCCGCCAGCAATAACAAACTCTACACCTGTGCTGCTGCCCTGGAGAAGCTTGGCTCTGATTATAGATTTAATACATTTGTACTTCGAGATGGCAACAATTTGATTCTTAAGGGTAGTGGCGACCCTAATCTAACTATCAATCAGCTGGACTCGCTGGCCAAAATCACAGCCAAAAACATTAATCTTATTGATACTCTGTTTGTGGATGAATCACTCTTAGATTCTCTTCATTATGGACAGGGATGGATGTGGGATGAAGGGGCATGGTGGTACGCCGCACCCATTAGTGCAATATCACTCAATGATAATTGTATTGATTTTTATGTGGGTCCGGGAGAATTGGGTCAGCCAGCTGAAGTAGAAATGGTTCCAGAAACAGAATATGTGCATTTAATAAATCAATCAATCACGGTAAATGATACAATCGATTTTAATAAATTCAAAATTGATCGTGACTGGGCAGGAAGAACCAATTTTTTCATCATTAGCGGCGAAGTTTTAAATACAGCGTCTACCGATACATTCCAGAGAAACATATTTGATCCTGTGCTATTTTCAGGAACTGTTTTTAAAGAACAATTGAAAAATTATGGTGTGGACGTTAATAACATTGTAGCAGGCACAGGCATTGTTGATGCGTCCCCGATTGCAATCCATACATCCGATTCCCTTCTGTATTCAGCTCATGACTTGATGCACGAGAGTGATAACCTGACGGCAGAATTATTTACCAAAACCATGGCGGTGAGTGATACTACAGTGGGTACATGGCAAGGTGGTTTAAGAGTTATTAAGACTTTTCTAGCCGATTCCGCCAGTATTGATACATCTGAACTGCGCCTTGCGGATGGGTCAGGTGTATCCCGTTACAATCTTTCCAGTGCGGACCAGTTCATTAAACTTTTATCCTATATGTATAACAGCAATAAAAAAGATGAATTTATTTACACTCTTGCAAGCAGTGGTTCCAAAAGTACCCTAAAATACCGGTTGGAACTTTCCGATTCAAAGATCAGGGCAAAAACAGGACACTTATCAGGAGTAAGTTGTTTGTCAGGTTATATATTTTCGGATAAATATGGGCCCTTAGCTTTTTCCATGCTTATGAATGGTTATACTGGACCGGCAAAACCATATAAGCGCCTACAAGATAAAATAATAAATTTATTTCTAAATGATTAAGCCTAATATGCTAAAACCTGGGAGCCGGATCGGTGTGATCAGCCCTTCCTATTGGTTTGAAGAACAGAATCTCATAAGAACGGTGGAATATTTCAAGGAAAAAGGATATTCCATGGTCATGGGAAAAAGTAATTCTCTGCAATGGGGTCCATTTGCCGGTCAACCTCAGGAACGGGCTGATGACATAAATCGTATGTTCTCGAAACTAGACATTGATGCTATTATCTGTGCCCGGGGCGGATATGGTGCCAACCGGGTTCTTCCATTCCTGGACTATGACCTTATCAGGGACAATCCAAAAATATTTATGGGCTTCAGCGATATCACAGCATATCTCACCTCCATCACCCAGAAAACCGGCCTAGTAACCTTTCACAGCCCCATGCTGGTAAGCTATAAAAAACGGTTTGTAAATTATAATTTCCGTACCATGGAACAGGTTCTTAATGGTAAACCAGATCTTAAGATTGAATATCCTAAGTCTTTATCCCCAAAGATATTGAAACCGGGGTCCGCGATCGGACCTCTATGGGGAGGCAACATGACCTTGCTAATTAATCGATTGGGAACATCCGATCACATGGATACAGATGGCGTGATCCTTTTCATAGAAGACCTAGATGAATACCTTTATGCGTTCGAGCGAATGCTGATACACATGCGAACGGCAGGAATGTTGAATAATATTGCTGGACTGATCATCGGAGAACTCCATGAGTTCAAGGATCAGGAAGTTGCCTTTGGGCGGGATACGAACCAGATTGTAATGGATATCTGCGGTGGACTGGATATTCCCATTATCTCTAATTTCCCCTGTGGGCACGGCACCTACCAGGCTACCCTGCCCATTTCCATTCCGGTTGAACTAAATGCAAATGGACAAAAACCACATCTCAAACTGTTGGAACCGGCAGTGGTGCCGGATAGATAAATGCTGAATTATATATGGTTTGGTATGATGTTTATCTCTGTGGTGGTGGGTACTGTCACAGGCAACATAGATGCTGTCACGGAAGCAGCAATCAGCATGGCAAAAACTGCGGTGGATATCGCCATCGGCCTCATCGGAATTATGGCCTTATGGTTGGGAACCATGAAAATTGCTGAAGAATCCGGCCTGATCCGAATCATCGCCAGAGCCTTACGGCCTATTACCATCCGCCTGTTTCCCGACGTTCCGGAAGACCATCCTGCCATTGGTTCCATCGTGCTCAACATGGCAGCAAACATTTTGGGGCTTGGCAATGCTGCCACACCCTTAGGACTAAAAGCTATGGAAGAACTCCAAGAGCTTAATCCCAATAAAGATACAGCAACCAACGCTATGTGCACTTTCCTTGCCATTAATACTTCTAGCGTGCAACTGATCCTGCCGGCAACGGTTG